>NZ_JAPEIB010000005.1:0-163818 GCF_028823735.1 Algoriphagus sp. NF | reverse complement strand
ACGAATCTGCACTTCCACCCACTGACCGAGATTACTCATGACAGTTGTATGAAGGGATTCATATCCATTTGATCGAGGTGTAGAAATCCAATCTCGAAGACGGTCTGGATTTGGACGATAAAAATCTGTCACGATTGAATACACTTGCCAACAGTCGGCTTTTTCATTTTCCAACTCAGACTCCAAGATGATCCGCACTGCAAAAAGGTCGTATACCTCTTCGAAAGGTATATTTTGCTTTTTCATCTTGTTGTAGATAGAATAAACCGACTTAGGCCTTCCTTTGATGCTAAATTTGAATCCTTGCCGATTGAGCTCCTCCTCGATGGGCTGGATGAACTGCCGGATAAATTTATTTCGGTAGGACTTGGACTCATTGATTTTATGAACGATCGCCTTGTAGGTGGTGGTATCGGTAAATTTTAGATACAAATCCTCGAGTTCGGATTTGATCGCATAAAGCCCTAACCTATGTGCAAGCGGGGCGTATAGGTACATTGTCTCAGAGGCGATTTTCAATTGCTTGTGACGGGGCATGCTGCCCAGCGTACGCATATTGTTCAGACGATCCGCTATCTTGATCAAAATTACTCGGACGTCATCAGATAGCGTCAGGAGCATTTTTCGGAAATTCTCAGCCTGCTGAGAACTCCCATATTCGAATACTCCTGCAATTTTGGTCAATCCATCGATAATGGTCATGACCTTATGACCAAATTCACGCTCAATATCTTCTAGCTCCCAATAGGTATCTTCCACTACGTCGTGCAAAAGCGCAGCTACTATAGATGTTGTTCCCAAGCCAATCTCCTCCACACATACCAAAGCCACCTCCAATGGATGATAGATGTATGGCTCCCCTGATTTGCGGCGCATATCCTTATGCGCCTCCAAAGACACATTAAAGGCCTTTTTGATGATTTTCGCATCTCCTGGCTTTAAGATTGGTTTGGCTTGTCGGAGGAGACGACGATACCTTTTTAGGATTTCTTTTCGCTCTTCTTCTATATCAACTTGGATCATGGACATATTAGAAATTTAACACAAAAATGGTAAGGATGATTTCTATTTCAGAATCTAAAATATTTTTTTCTCGGATGCTTGCAAATATTCAGGAAGTACCTACCTTTGCATCCACAATTGACAGCCGTACGAAAGTGATACGGTCGAAAAGCGGATGTGGCGAAATTGGTAGACGCACTAGACTTAGGATCTAGCGCCGCGAGGCATGGGGGTTCGAGTCCCTCCATCCGCACACAAATCGAACCCTCAATCACTCCCTGAAAACACTCAGGAAAGCGATTGGGGGTTTTTAGTTCGAAATCATCATAAATATTTTATACGTTGGAAATTACACTAGACAAGCATTCCGCAAATCAAGCCTCTATTAAAATTAAACTAACAGAGGCAGATTATCAACCCAAGGTAGACGCCAAGCTAAAAGACTACGCAAAAAAGGTCAGCATTAAGGGCTTTAGACCTGGCAAAGCGCCTGTTTCTATGGTAAAAAACATCTACGGAACTTCTATTCTAGTAGATGAGATCAATTCCATCCTTGGTGATTCACTAAACAACTACATCAAGGAGCAGTCCTTCAGAATTCTAGGAGATCCACTTCCTGTCGAAAAAGTTGAAGATCAAATCGACTGGAAAAAGCAGAAAGACTTTGATTTCGAATACAAAATTGGTTTTGTTGAAAACTTCGAACTTCCAATTGACGAAAGTCTTGAAGCTACCAAATATCAAATCCAAGTAGATGATAAGCTTGTGGACGAGACTATACAAAACCTTAAGTCTCAGTACGGCGAAAGTACTAACCCTGAATCCGTAGAAGCTGGCGATCACGTGTACGGTGATGTTAAAGCTAAAGAGGGTGATTTTGAGCATACCGTTTCTTTGGATCTATCTAAAATCACAAAAAAACTGGCTGAAAAATTCATCGGAAAAGGCAAGGAAGACCTAGTAGACTTCGATGCTAAGGATGTCAAGAAAGGTCAGTGGGAAGAAGCATTTGGATTGACAGAAGAAGATGCGAAGGATCTTTCAGGAGCGCTTTCTTTTTCCATTAAGAATGTAAACAGAAAGGCAGAAGCTGAAATGAATCAGGAATTTTTTGATAAAATCTTTGGTCCTGATCAAGTAAAAACTGAAGAGGAGTTTGTCGCCAAAGTAAAAGAGACCCTTCAGTCTAGCTATGATCGAGAATCTCAAGTTTTCACAGAGGAGGAATTGAAAAAGACCTTGGTGGAGAAAGCTAATCTTGACCTTCCAGAAGAATTCTTGAAAGAATGGTTATTAAGAGCCAATGAAGGTAAAGTGACTGAGAAAGATGTGGAAAATGAATTCCCTGCTTATTCAAGACAGCTGATTTGGTCATTGATCTCGAATGAAATCGCCAGGGCAAACGACATCAAGGCTGAGCATGCAGATGTTATTGAGAAAACTAAGGAAATGATTCGTGAGCAATTTGCTTCATCTGGCCTTGGTTCTTCTATGGAAGAGAGCATGGACATGTTTGTTGACAATTACCTTCAAGGTAATGAAGGTCAAAACTATATGAATATGCTGACCTCAGCTCAGAATGATAAGGTTCTGGCTTATGTCCAGGAGAAAATAAAACTTGTCGAAAAGAACCTAAGCATCGATGACTTTAAGGAACTTTTGGAAAAGTAAATTGCTTTAAAGCTTAAAAAAGTCCTTATTTAAGGGCTTTTTTTATTTTTAAGCGACCATATACAAAAAACCAATTATGATTAACAAAGAGGAATTCAGAAAATTTGCGATTCACAACCAGGGAGTAAGTGGATCGGCATTTGACCAGTACACCCAACATATCGAAAATATGACGCGCGCGGTCATCGAAGAGCGTCCTTCTAACTTCCGCGAAATCGACGTATTCTCTCGATTGATCATGGACCGGATCATCTTTTTGGGAACGCCTGTAGATGATCATATTGCCAATATTATCATTGCTCAATTACTTTTCTTGGAGTCAGTAGACGCTAAGAAAGATGTATTGCTTTACATCAACAGCCCGGGAGGCTCAGTAACAGCAGGCCTTGGTATTTATGACACTATGCAGTATATCGGACCTGATGTAGCCACTATCTGTACGGGAATCGCAGCGTCCATGGGAGCTGTATTGCTAGCAGGTGGAGCAAAAAATAAGCGATCTGCCCTTCAGCATTCGCGAGTGATGATTCATCAGCCTTCAGGTGGTATGCAAGGGCAATCTAAAGACATGGAAATCTCCTTGAAATTAATCCTTTCTATGCGTCAGGAGCTTTATCAGATTTTGGCAAATCACACTGGCAAAACTTACGAAGAAATCGAACGCGACTCGGACCGTGACTATTGGCTAAAGGCACCTGAGGCTAAAGAATACGGACTTATCGACGAAGTTCTAGTTAAAAAATCAGTTTAATGGCACAAGTTACCTGCTCTTTCTGCGGTAGAAACAAAAAAGATGTGGATCTGATGGTCTCCGGAATATCAGCCCATATCTGTAATTTTTGTATCGAACAAGCACATATGATCCTTGGCGAAGAGGAAAAGACAAAGAAGTCTGCCCCTTCTAAACCAAAGTTCAAACTCAAAAAACCGAAGGAGCTTACCGAATTCCTCGGGCAATATGTAATTGGTCAGGAGGATGCAAAAAAAGTACTCACAGTAGCGGTATACAACCACTACAAAAGGCTACAGCAACAAATAGACCCAGATGATATCAAGATTGAAAAATCCAATATCATCATGGTGGGCGATACCGGTACAGGAAAAACCTATCTCGCTAAAACTTTGGCAAGAATCCTTGAGGTACCATTCTGCATCGCAGATGCGACAGTGCTCACTGAGGCAGGATATGTAGGTGAAGATGTGGAAAGCATCTTGACCAGATTGCTTCAAGCAGCAGACTACAATGTGGAAGCTGCCGAGAGAGGGATTGTGTATATCGATGAGATTGACAAAATCGCTCGAAAGTCCGACAATCCTTCTATTACCAGAGACGTAAGTGGTGAGGGCGTTCAACAAGCTATGTTGAAGCTATTGGAGGGAACGGTTGTGAATGTACCGCCTCAGGGTGGCAGAAAGCACCCGGACCAGAAAATGATCGCTGTCAATACTGAAAACATCTTGTTTATCTGCGGGGGAGCTTTTGACGGAATAGCGAGACATATCGCCAAGCGTCTAAATACCCAGCCACTTGGCTTTAGCAAGTCTGCAGGAGCGGCCATGGCTGATAGAGAAAATTTACTCCAATATGTGACTGCCCAGGACCTAAAAGCTTTTGGATTGATTCCAGAACTCATCGGTAGACTTCCAGTATTGACTCATTTGGACCCTCTTCACAAAGAAGCGCTCAAGCAAATCCTAACCGAACCAAAAAACGCCCTTGTGAAGCAATACACCAAACTTCTGGAAATGGAGGGCGTGAAATTAGAATTTAAGGAAAGCGGATTGGATTTTATTGTAGACAAAGCGGTAGAATACAATCTTGGAGCAAGAGGACTCCGATCAATTTGCGAAGCTATTATTACCGATGCCATGTATGAATTACCCTCAGACGATAGCATCAAAAAGCTCGTAATCGATGAAACCTACGCCAAGTCTCAATTTGACAAATCAAAATTCAAGCGACTGCAAGTAGCTTAATATTAAGCTCGGTCTTTTCTACAAACCATATCAAAAAAAATCCCACTACTCATCGTAGTGGGATTTTTTTATTGCCTATTTTCTCTTTCAATCTAGCTCAACTTCGAAGTAATACTCGGTACCATCATTAAACATACCCAATACCACGATTTCTTGACCGCTTAAAGAGCTTAGTTCCTCGAGAAGATTCTCTGCGTCTGAGATTCTAGTACGCCCATCTTCGCTTATAATGGATGTAATGATAAATCCTGGTCTCGCTCCAGCAGACCTCCATGCAGATCGTCCAACTGTGGCAATCATTGCTCCTCCAGAAATCCGAAGTCGCTCTTTCTGCTCATCAGAAATATTTTCAAATATAACACCATCATATTCGAAAGTTTTCTTGACTTCTTTCTCTACAATTTTGGTATTGCCATCAAAGTTTCGAAGAGTAGCCATTGCCTCCATTTTCTTACCATCTCGAAGATACTCCACCTTCACTTGATCACCTGGACGCTTTCTAGCCACCATTTCTTGAAGGATAGAAACAGATGTAGTCTCTCTACCATCCACGCCTACGATGATATCACCTGGCTGCAATCCTGCTTCTTCACCACCACTATTTGGATTTACTCCATTGATATATACGCCTTGATCAACTGGAAACTCCTTGTTCAATTCCTCCGCTAATTCTGGACTCACATCTCTGATGGTTACTCCTAATAAACCACGCTGAACAGTTCCATATTCAAGCAGATCATCGACTACTTTTCGAACAAGAGAACTTGGAACAGCGAATGAATAGCCATTGAAAGTACCCGTACGGGTAGCAATCGCTGTATTTATCCCTATCAATTCTCCTGCTAAGTTGACCAATGCACCTCCAGAATTACCCGGATTGACCACTGCATCAGTCTGAAGGAAGGATTCTATTTGAAGGTTATTTTCTACTCCACGAAGAATCCCGATGTTTCGGGCTTTTGCCGAGATAATCCCCGCTGTCACGGTGGAATTTAGATTGAATGGGTTTCCAACGGCAAGGACCCACTCTCCTATTTTTGTTTGATCAGAATTACCAAACCGCACAAACGGAAGACCGTTAGCTTCAATTTTCAATAATGCTAGGTCAGTAGTAGGATCAGTTCCAATTACTTTGGCGACAAATCGCTTATTGTTATCTAAGGAAATATCAATTTGAGAAGCTCCTTCGACCACATGATTATTGGTCACAATATAACCGTCAGAAGAAATAATTACACCTGAGCCTGAACTCATGGGATTTCTGGATCCCGGGCCTTGCATTGGGTTTTCATCTCCAGGGGGAAAACCAAATAGCTCTTCGATAGGATTCCTTGGTCGGGAAGCTGTAAATCCTAGTGTACTTTTGACGTGTACTACTGCAGGCGTGACGATCTCGGCAGAAGCCACAAAATTAATCCCGTCAGGAATCGTAAAGTTTTCTCCTGCAAGTAGGTTTACGAAACTTGCATTTTGCTTTTCTTCAAATGTGGTAGCTCCCTGTGGTTGGAGGAAATAACTAACCCCAGCCAAAGCCACCATGCCTCCAATGAGGGAGGCCAATAGCATTCCTAGAAAGAATTGTCTTTTGCTCATAGTTTACTTTCTTCTTGTTTTGCTGATTTAACTCAAAAATTATTCAATCAGGTCCATTTGGAAAATCAATTTAACCAGTTTTAACCGGCTTCTATATTATTCTAACCCGAAAAAAAGAGTGGGGTTCACCCACTCTTCAGATTATTTTACCTCAATCAAGGCTTTATTGACTTTTTTCTCAGCTTTTGGAAGGGATATTTTCAAAATTCCATCTTCATAGATAGCCTCGATTTTATCTGCCTCCACGTTATCTGGGACATAAAACACTCTTGAGAATGCACCAAACTGAGATTCAAGGGAGTGAAAGTTTTTACCCTCCTTCTTTTCCTCAATTTTCCGCTCTCCAGATATAGTCAGACGGCCATCAGTAAGGTCTACCTTGAAGTCTTGCTTTTTCATTCCAGGGACTACAACCTGAATTTCGAATTGAGACTCATCTTCTGAAATATCCACTGCTGGGCTAAATCTTTTGTCCATCTCTCCAAATGAATCTTGGAGAAATCTATCCAACAATCCTCCAAAAGCTGAAGGATAAATGGAATTTAAGTGATTATGTTTTACTAGTTTCATAATTGTTTATGGTTAAGTTTCCGATTTAAAACTCATGCAAGAAATATTATACCAAGTAAAAAATCCTGTCATTTTGACTCAAAAAATTAATCAATAAACCAATAAACGGCCATTTTGACATTAAATTCATTTTATTAAAAACAAAACAAGATTTTTTATAACTTCCCAAAAACTAACAGGGGCTATGAACTTGCGCCAATTCATCCTATTCCTACTTATTTTTTGTGTGTCTTCAACAGTGTTGTACTCTTTTCAGGAACAAACGAGTGGAGACTCTTCGCTCGATTTGGCAAATCCTCAAACGCCAGCCACCAGCCAAGATTCAACGCTTCAGAATTTTGAAGAACTGAACAATGTAGAAGTCAAAGAGGAACGACTGAGCACCGTCCTATCTCAACTTATCTCCAAGTCAAAAAAATATGCTATTGACTTGAGTAAAATCCAATTGGGCCTTCAAGAGCCATTGGACACTTTGGAAATGATGGAAAACATTCCTGAAATAAGGAATGCTGTCAACTCCCTTGGGCAATTGGTCCAAGATACCCTGAGGCAAGACAATGTCCGATACATTAAAGGAGTTCTTAATTTATTAGAAGGGGTTAATGCTGAAGTTGAAAAATTTGAAGAAATTATTGATAGCCGTGTAAGCCTAATTGTAAGTTCGGGAGATAAACTCAATGAGATTCAACAGGATTCTATCTTCAGCCTAAATGAAGAAATACTCACAATCGCGCCTGACTTAAATATGGAGATTCGTTTTCTGCAAAATCAGATCATTGAATTGAAAAATGAAATTTTTCAGCAGGAATTGATCCTTACAAGATTTCAGGCTCAACTGAATGAGCTATACGGAAAAATCATCACGATAGGACAATACTTTCGGATCAGATCCAAAGAGCTGAACCGAAGGATGTGGCAAAAGGAAGCCAATTATATATGGGAACCCAGAGACCCAGAGTTTGGATCCCATAAATCTACCTTTGAAATCACGAAAGAATCCTTTTTTGCAAACAGCACCTTTGTATTGTATTTTCTGGAGCGAAATCTCGTTGATCTCACCTTTTACTTTCTTTTAATTTTAACTGTGGGTTTTTTACTCAAGAGAAACATTTGGAAGATCAAAAACCAAAAAGACTTCAGTCAATCCATATTTGCAAAAACTAGCTCCATCACCAAATTTCCTTTCATTGCCTCCTTTTTGATTATCACTCCTCTCTTTTTTGTCTTGTTTGATAGACCTCCATTGGCCTTCAACTCGGGACTATCCTTTGCTTTTGCATTTTTTAGTTCGTGGATGATAGGGGAATTCTTTCCTAAGCCATTCAAGCGAATTTGGTGGATATTTTTACCACTGAGCTTGATTGGACCTACTCTTGGTGTCAATTGGGAACAAAATTATGAAGAACGTTACCTTTTTTTAGTAGTAAATTTTATCACTATTCTCTTCGGATATTTTACCTATAAATCCATTCAAGAAAAAACTTTCAAGGGTAAACAGATTCTACTTTTCTTAATTGGATTTATGGTTTTAACCCAGCTTTTTTCACTTGGCGCAAATATACTTGGACGAGCAAGTATTACTAAGCTTTTTACAATCACTGGTATAACGAGCTTCTTCAGGGGAATATCCCTTTATATTTTCACCAACTTGGTGATGCAATTTTTTTTCCTCACACTTGAAACAAAAAAGAGCTCGGATATTATTTCTAGCTTTTTAGACTTTAAAGAGCTTGAAAAGCGGTTTTTAGGAATATTACAGTTATTTGCCTTCGGGATTTGGTCTTATGGGATTCTGATTCACCTTGGCTATTTCGATATTTTCTATGAGCGAGTTTTAAACTTCCTCACTGAGGAGTATACACTTGGAAACAGCACATTTACTTTTGGAACGATTCTGCTGTTTTTGGTAATTCTTCTGATATCATCATTTTTAGCTAATAGCATCGCCTATTTCTTTTCAACCTTTGACCAAAAGAACGCCACATCCCGAAAAAACCGATTGGGAAGCTCCGTCCTTTTGATACGGTTAGCTGTGATTACCGTAGGTTTTTTCATAGCGCTTACGGCAGCCAAAATTCCACTGGACCGAATCACCATTGTTTTAGGCGCACTATCAGTCGGTATCGGCTTCGGACTTCAAACTATCATCAATAATTTGGTTTCAGGAATAATCCTTGCCTTTGAGCGTCCGATTCAGATAGGAGATGAGATCGAAGTAGGTATCAACAAGGGGACTGTCAAAGAAGTCGGAATCAGGGCAAGTAAGATTCAAGCTTATGATGGTTCCGAAATAGTCGTTCCGAATGGCGATCTACTTTCTCAAAGCCTGATCAACTGGACACTTTCTGATAAAAGACGTCGGGTCGAACTGATCATTGGAGTGGCTTATGATTCCGACATGAAGAAAGTCAAAGAAATATTGACAGAGGTGCTGAATAGAGAAAATATCTTAAAAATCCCTCAGCCAAGAGTTTTTATGCAAAACTTCGGAGAATCATCGGTTGACTTCAGGCTGCTTTTCTGGGTAGGGAGTATGGATATATGGCTGGAAATGAGATCTGAGGTCATGACTTCGATCTTTGAAGCTTTTCTGGAAAATCGGATCGAGATTCCTTTCCCAAAAAGAGATTTGTACCTCAAAACCATTCCTTCCAACTGGCAAGAAAAAGTCTCTAATCCAAATCAGGAAAAACCTGATGACAAATCAGAATCTCAAGCATAAAAAAACCCCGGCCTAACCGGGGATTCATTTTCAAAATCAAAATGGCATTTATGCTTTTTTGACGTTGATGGCATTAGGACCTTTCTTGCCATCTTTGACGTCATAAGTGACTTTGTCATTCTGGGCAACTTTGTCCACCAATCCGGTTGCGTGCACGAAGACGTCACTTTGTGATTCATCGTCCACGATAAAACCGAACCCCTTGGCTTCATTGTAAAACTTTACTGTACCGGTAAACATAATAAATTGATATAAATTGTAATTGAACGTGCTGTTAATGTAAATATTTGTTTATAAATATCAAAAATTCCAAAATTCTATTTTGTTGCTATGAAAAAAATTTTTCTAATCCGACATGCAAAATCTTCTTGGGACGAGACTTGGCTAAGAGACCATGACAGACCGCTTGCCCCAAGAGGTCTTAAGGCTGCTCCCATCATGGGAAAGCGACTTTTAAAAACAGAAATTTTCCCTGATTTAATTATTTCATCTACAGCAAAGCGGGCAAAAGAAACAGCAAGCCTTATCGCAAAGGAACTAGGCATTACCAATCAAAAAATAGTATTGGACTCAAGTCTTTATCATGCTCCGCCCAGCACCTACCTCAACGTAATCAGACAACAACCCGAATCCATTCAAACCTTATTTTTGGTTGGACATAATCCGGGGATGACAGATTTGATTCAAAATTTAGGAGTGCCTCTTGGTAACTTGCCGACGGCTGGTATTTGCGGATTTACCTGCCTAGCCAAAACTTGGAAAGATTTTTCCGAGGAAAATAGCCAATTGATTTTCATTGATTATCCAAAGAAGAGCTCTTAAGGCGCCTCGTACTTGCGGACATCTTGCTGCACATCCTGAAACTCCTCTGGATTACTCAACAAATACTCGATTTTACGAGCAACTTCTTCTGCCTTTACAAGCTCTCCCTGTTCTTTGAACTCCAAAAACTTCTGTAATTCTGGAAAATCACTTTCTGCTGCCTTCCGGATTTCTTCTTGCATGCCAGTATCTACAATTCCTGGCGCCAAGCTAAAAAATCTAAAATCAGAAGCCCCATTTTCTTTGTCGGCCACCATGGTAAACATGGCTAAAGCAGCTTTGGTACTGCAATATCCACCCCAACCTGCTACCGGTCTTGTGGCTGCTCCTGAAGAAATATTACAGACCACTTTCTTCGCCGGGTGGTTTTTATAGGCCTTGATAAAAGCATTTGAAAGGTACATGGGAGCCAGCAGGTTGAGATTGACTTGCATTCGCATTTCGCGCGGATGCATCTTACCGATAGGTTTGATCTCTCCTATCCAGCCAGCATTATTTACCAGGATGATTTGTTCGTAGGACTCTTCTGGAAAAAGCCCCTCCAATTCATTTTTCAACACATCCAGATCCGAAAGATCTAAACTAACCTGAGTTAAGTTGGGTGAATCTATATCTAATCTACTCCTCGATATTCCGATTAACTCAACACTTTCTAAACTCAAGTAATGCTCTAAAAGGGCTTTCCCCAAGCCTTTGGAATGGCCGGTGATTACCACAAGTGACTTATTCATATTTTAATTGATCAGGGTGATGAGTCAATTCCAACAAGTATTAATCCAAATTACAAAACCAGATAAAAAAGTTCCAGTTTAACCATTCAAAGAAAAAAGCCCCGGGTTATTTCGGGGCTTGTCATTTACAGAATGTATTGGGAAAGGTCTCGGTTTTTCACCAAGGTACTTAGACGCTCTTGTACCATTTCCTTTGTCACCATTATCTTCGAGTTAGGTTCGATGGTATCCGGTACATCAAAAAGGAAATCATTTAATAAGTGGGACATGACGGTGTGCAATCTACGTGCACCAATATTTTCCACTTCCTGATTGATCAGAAAAGCAATACGAGCGATTTCCTCGATAGCCTCATCATTAAACTCCAATGAAACCTGCTCTGCATCGAACAGAGCTTGATATTGTTTGGTAAGTGCATTTTTGGGTTCACGAAGAATACGGGAGAAATCCTCCTGCGTCAGACTTTGCAACTCCACTCTTATGGGGAATCTACCTTGGAGCTCAGGGATCAAATCGGAAGGCTTACTGACATGAAATGCACCTGCTGCTATAAAAAGCACATGGTCTGTATTGATCACTCCATATTTGGTATTAACGGCTGATCCTTCTACAATCGGAAGCAGGTCACGCTGCACACCCTCACGACTTACATCCGGTCCTCCTCCATTTTTTCCGGATTTAGAAGCCACTTTATCGATCTCGTCTATAAAGATGATTCCGTTATTCTCGGCGAGTTTGATTGCCTCTTCTTTTACTTCGTCGAAATCTACCAACTTCGCCACCTCCTCTTCCAAAAGGATTTTACGGGCTTCGGCTATACTTACTTTTCGCTTTTTGGTCCGCTTGGGCATCATTCCGGAGATCATATCCTGAAGCCCCTGCATACTGGCATCATCCATCATGCCATTTCCAATCATACCTACTCCGACCGGAGGTGCAGACTTCACATTGACCTCAACCTTGCGGTCATCTAATTCACCATTCCGAAGCTTTTCCCGGAACCGTTCTCTAGTCCGCTCATTCAACTCGCTATCATCAGATGGCTCATCATCCACATTCGCTGCTACGGGAGTTGTCCTGAATCCAGCACCTTTGACTGGAGGGATCAAAATATCCAAAATTTGCTCCTCCACAGCTTCAGCAGCCCGAGCTTTCACAGCCTCATTTTTGACCTCTCTCACGAGATGAACAGACTGCTCAACCAGGTCCCTGACCATGCTTTCGACGTCTCGGCCTACATAGCCTACTTCAGTGAATTTGGACGCTTCCACCTTGGTAAATGGTGCCTGGGCAATTTTTGCCAAGCGGCGTGCAATTTCGGTTTTACCTACACCGGTAGATCCAATCATCAAGATATTATTTGGAACGATGTCCCGCTGAATATCGGATTTGACCATCATCCGGCGTATACGGTTTCGAAGTGCAATAGCTACATTTCTTTTTGCATCGCCTTGTCCGATGATATATTTATCAAGCTCCACGACAATTTGTCTAGGAGTAAGAGATTCAATTTTATTCATTTCAATGTTCTTTTAGTAAACAACCGGATTGATTAGCGGCTGTTTGGATGATTTTCAATCAGCCTTTCTTCTCATCTGGAAAAGAAAACTGTAAAGGCCTATCCACTTTTGACTTCAAGAGCGCAATGTCCAATACCTCACTGACTCGATCCACAAAGTGAAATTCTAGCCCTTTGAGATAATTTTCATCGATCTCATCTATATCCCGCTTATTCTTCTTACAAAGGATGATTTCTTTGATTCCGGCACGCTTGGCCGCTAGGATTTTTTCCTTAATCCCTCCCACTGGCATGACCTTACCAATAAGGCTGATTTCTCCTGTCATAGCGAGCTTCGTTTTTACCTTACGCTGAGTGTAGACAGATGCCATTGCAGTTAGCATGGTGATGCCAGCTGAAGGACCATCCTTGGGAACAGCTCCAGCTGGGACGTGAACATGCAAGTCATAGTGCTCAAACACCCGATGATCGATTCCAAGCTCTTCTGCCCTCGATTTGAGATAAGAAAGAGCAGTCATCGCTGACTCCTTCATTACATCTCCCAATTGTCCGGAAAGGGTAAGTTTTCCTTTTCCTCTGCTCAAGCTTGATTCAATAAAGAGTATTTCCCCTCCTACACTCGTCCAAGCCAGACCGGTAACTACTCCGGCAATCGTATTGTCTTGATAGGTCTCCTTATCAAAAATTTCCGAACCCAATATCTTACGAACTGCCTCAGCGTTAATCTTTGGTTCATATTCCTCCTCCATCGCAATGGATTTGGCGATATTCCTGACGACTTTACCGATGGCTCGCTCAAGATTTCTCACACCAGATTCGCGGGTATAATCTTCGATTATTTTCACCAAAGCAGCCTTGTCAAAACGAATCTGACTGGTCTTTAGACCATGCTCCTTCCGCTGCTTAGGGACCAAGTGGCGTTTGGCTATTTCCACCTTTTCCTCCTGGGTGTAGCCTGTCACCTCGATGATTTCCATTCTATCCCGTAGAGCGGGCTGTATCGTGTCAAGCGAATTAGCCGTAGCGATGAATAGCACCTTACTCAGGTCATACTCCACTTCCAGAAAATTATCCATGAAAGCAAAGTTTTGCTCGGGATCCAAAACCTCTAAAAAAGCAGAGCTTGGGTCACCACGGAAATCAGAAGAAAGTTTATCAATTTCATCCAATACGAATACCGGGTTGGAGGTTTTGACCTTTTTCATATTCTGAATCACCTTGCCAGGCATCGCACCGACGTAGGTTTTCCGATGCCCACGAATCTCTGCCTCGTCATGAAGACCACCTAGAGACATGCGGATATACTTTCGTCCCAAGGCTTTTGCGACTGACTTCCCAAGGGAAGTTTTACCTACCCCTGGAGGGCCATACAGGCAAAGAATCGGACCTTTCAAGTCATTTTTCAATTTCAATACAGCCAAGTACTCGATGATCCGTTCTTTGACTTTATCCAAACCAAAGTGATCTGCATCCAATACTTTTCGGGCATGCTTAAGATCAAAATTATCTTGGGTGAACTCATTCCAGGGTAGTTCAACCATAGTCTCAGCATAGTTCAATGCAATTGGATACTCTGCTGCGGATGGGTTAATCCGTAGAATTTTGTCAAGCTCTTTTTCGAAATGCTTTTTGACTTCAGCCGGCCAATTTTTCTTTTCTCCTCTCATTCGGAGGTCTTCGACTTCTTTCTCCGGTCCTTCTTCACCCAGTTCTGTCTGGAGGACTTTCATCTGCTGTCGCAAAAAGTAATCCCGCTGCTGCTGATCGATATCGGTATGCACCTTCTTTTGGATTTCGGACTTCAGTTCCAGCATCTGAATATCCTTCATCATGTACTCCAAAAGTAGCGTAGCTCTTTCTACTCCATCGTTGATTTCCAAAAGACGCTGCTTTGACTCTACAGGTGCATTGATGTTGGAAGAAAGAAAATGAGTTAGAAATGGCGTATTATCGATGTTATCCAGGGCTACCTGTGCCTCACGAGGAATTTCCGGATTGAGGTGTAGGATACGTACCGCGGCATCCTTTAGTGACTCCTCCAAAGCTTGGATTCGCTTTGAGCTTTTAGGAAAGTTCTCCTCCAAGTATTTTACTTTGGCAATAAAGTAAGGGTCTTCTGTCACTTGCTCTGTGACCTGAAATCTTTTTTTACCCTGAATAATAATTGTCGTATTTCCATCGGGAAGCACGATCATTTTGACAATTTTCGCAACGGTCCCAACCTGATAAATATCCTCCCAGCTTGGGTCGTCCGTATTGGGATTAATCTGGGCACAAACTCCAATCAATTTATCGCCTTTTTGTGCTTTTTTGACCAGCTTGATTGAGCGCTGTCTTCCCACTGTGATCGGAATGACCACCCCAGGAAACAGCACCGTGTTTCTCACTGAAAGTATTGGAATCTCTTCCTTCAAATTATCTGACACCTGCTGACTGTCATCCTCTTCAGTGATTAATTGAATAAGGTCACCCTCATTCGCAAAGTCACTGACCATCAAATTTTCAAGCAGGGATTTTTCGAATTGACTCATATAGACATTTTGACAGGCTAGCTGTCCGTTTTGGCTTAAATAAAAGAAGAACCTTCAATCTACAAAGGTTCTTCCATAAAGTTCAATGGCTGTGCCAAAGCTTATTCGGGTCAGATTGGCAGCTTAGAAAAAGAAACCCACCACCTAAAAGTAAATTCTTGAGGCTATCAACCTCCTGTAAATATTTTAAGAATGTCGTTTCCTATAGCAAATACCATCAAAACCAATAGGATTACCATCCCTACCTTTTGAGCATTTTCCAAGAATTTATCAGAAGGAGCTCTTCCGGACACCATCTCATACAACAGGAACATCACGTGTCCTCCATCCAAGGCCGGAATCGGCAATAAGTTCATAAAGGCCAAGATCATAGAAATCAAGCCAGTGATACTCCAAAATTTACCCCAATCCCAAGAATTGCCATAGATTTTAGCCATTCCGATAGGACCACTTACATTCTTCGCAGAGACCTCACCGGTAAACATCTTACCCAAAGCCTTGGCGTTGATGATCACCACTCCAAATGCTCGCTCCGTTCCTTTACTCAAAGCTTCAGCGAAACCAAATTGTCGCTTCACAGGCTCAATCAATGGATTGGCTGCAATTCCGATCGTTCCTTCAGCTGATACCGGAACTGACACAGTGTCTCTTACTCCATCGGATTCAATTAAAAGTTGCGCTTCTTGGGTTTTTAAGTCAGCTAGGACCGACTGCAATTCATCAAAATAATATACCTGCTGACCATTGACAGCTAAAATCTTGTCCCCTTCTTCCAGTCCTGCTGTCTCAGCAGCCTCTCCAGGTGCCACATCCAAAATCTCAAAAGGAAAGCGGATGGAAACAAACTTAGCGAAAGCTTCTTCGGAATTGAATGAATTGATAAAACCTCTCGGAATTTCGATTTTGACCTGCTCCCCATTACGATCTACGGTGTAGTATCCATTTTCTGAAAGGAGTACACTGCCACTGCTCAGTTCATTTAGGCTTTGGTAAGGTTGACCATTTACATCTAAGATTTTGTCTCCGGTCTGAAAACCTATGGATTCACCGTATTCATATGCAACAATTCCGTTTTCGATAATCTGATCCCTGGAAAAATAGGTCTCTCCGTTATTGTAAACTAGGATCACAAAAATGATTATCCCCGTAATTACATTGACTATAATTCCTCCTAGCATTACGATCAGCCTTTGCCAAGCCGGCTTGGAGCGGAATTCCCACGGCTGAGGTTCAGTAGAAAGTTGCTCTGTATCCATAGACTCATCCACCATACCGGATATCTTCACAAAGCCCCCTAAAGGAATAGCTCCAATCGAATACTCTGTCTCTCCCCACTGAAATCCCGCAATTTTAGGCGGAAAACCAATCGAAAATTTTTCTACCCGCATGCCAAACATTTTGGCAGTCAATAAGTGACCCAACTCGTGCAAGCCTACCAGGATTGATAATCCCAATAAGAGCTGGCCCACCATAATCAATGTATCCATTATTTATACTTTTTAATTAATTCATAAGAAATAGCCCGGACTTCTTCGTCACTCGACACATAGTCTGATAGGCTTGGGTGGCTGATAAAACCAACCTGATTCATAGCATCTTCGATCAAATCAGACATTTGAAGAAAACCAATTTCATCTTTTAGGAATGCCTCAACAGCCACTTCATTGGAAGCATTGAGAAGGCAGGCTGCATTTCCACCCTTATGCAAAGCGTCAAAGGCCAATTGAAGGTTCCTAAAAGTTTTCAAATCCGGCTTTTCAAAAGTCAAATTTGGATAGTTTAAGAAATCAAATCGTTCGAAATCGCTTTTCAATCGATCCGGATAGCTCATCGCAAACTGAATGGGGATACGCATATCCGGAAGTCCGAGTTGTGCTTTGATCGAGCCATCTTCAAACTGTACCAAGGAATGAATTATACTTTGAGGATGAACAACTACATCGATTTGCTCGGGAGTCAATCCAAAAAGCCATTTTGCCTCGATGACCTCCAAGCCTTTATTCATCAATGAGGCCGAATCGATAGTAATTTTCGCGCCCATATCCCAATTCGGATGTTTCAGCGCCTGCTCCTTGGTTACGCTTGCCAAAAACTCTCTGTCTTTGCCACGGAATGGGCCACCTGAGGCAGTTAGGATAATCTTCTCAATCGGATTGTGCCACTCTCCTACCAAGCATTGAAAAATTGCTGAGTGTTCCGAATCGACTGGATAAATGTTAACCGCATGCTCTTTGGCCAATTGGGTAATAATCTCCCCAGCTACCACCAAGGTCTCTTTATTAGCTAGCGCAATTTGCTTCCCTGCTTTGATCGCATGAACTGTGGGAATCAATCCGGCATAACCCACCAAGGCTGTCAAAACCACATCGATGGTTTCCATTTCCACCACCTGAGCAAGGGCTTTCGGCCCAGCAAAAACTTTGATATCATGTGGGATAAGGGCATCTCGCACCACCTGATACTTAGATTCATTGGTGATCACTACCGCATTGGGCTGGAATTCTAGCGCCTGCTTGATCAGCAAGTCACAATTATTTTGGGCCGTGAGTACTTCGACTTGGAAGTTTTCAGGATGCTGACGGATCACATCCAAGGTTTGTGTACCGATGCTACCAGTACTCCCTAGGATGGCTACGCGCTTTACTTCGCTCATTTTTTTGATTTGATGAAAAAACAGACTCCGAATTGGAAAGTTTTTAGAATAGCTGACAAAATTACAAGATGCTGAGAATTTACAGGTACAAATCGTCAGTTTTTACCAAAAGGAAAAGTTTTTGAGTTAGGCAAGCTTAAAATATGTGAATTCGCCCAACAGAAATGAATTTTGGTCGTCAAGTTGAGAAAAGAAAGCGTATGGAAAATTTACTCAAAACTACCCTAGTGGGTTTTTTGGCCGGCCTTTCTGGAGCCGCATTTTGGACACTTGCAGATATCGCCCCAGAAAAAGAAACCTACACTTCCCCTAGCCCAATGGCAGAGAGTTCGGAAGTCCTGAACACCGCAAATACTGAATCTACACCTAGAAGTTTTGCGACAAACCCTCCCGTCTCTTTCGTAGCTGCTTCTGAAAATAGTACGGAGTCAGTCGTTTTTATCAAAAACTTCTCTGGTAGTGATCCCCGCCGATACAGCATGTTTGATTACTTTTTTGGCACTGGCCCTACCCAACAAGTAAGTACTGGCTCAGGCGTAATCATATCAGATGATGGATATATTGTCACCAACAATCACGTGATAGACCGCGCAGAAACCATTGAGGTGATTCATAAGAAAAGAACCTATCAAGCGAGACTGGTAGGAACTGACAAAAACACAGATATCGCGGTTCTCAAGATTGAAGCTGACAATTTACCGGCAATTAGAAAAGGAAGTTCTCGAGACCTTCAAATCGGAGAATGGGTCATTGCCGTCGGCAATCCTTTCAATCTTACCTCCACCGTGACTGCAGGGATTGTCTCTGCCAAGGAGCGTCAAATCAATATTTTGGGAGGTGACTTTCCTCTGGAAAGCTTTATCCAGACAGATGCACCCATCAACCCTGGAAATTCAGGCGGAGCACTCGTTAATGTAAATGGAGAGCTGGTGGGAATCAATACAGCTATCCTATCCCGAACGGGTTCCTATACAGGATATGGATTTGCCGTGCCGGTGGACATCGCCATGAAAGTAGCCAATGACCTAATCAAATATGGAGAGGTACAAAAAGCCATTCCTGGAATTGAGGCGGTAGAAATAACTCCTGAGTTGGCGGAGGAAATGAATATTCAATCCCTCGATGGAGTGATTGTAACTCACGTCATTCGAAATGGAGCAGCTGAACAGGCTGGCATGAAGCGAAATGATGTGATAACCCGAATTGGCGATCAAGTCATCACGGGGATGGGATCTTTCGAAGAAGCGCTTTCATATCACTATCCCGGAGATAAAATTCCAGTTACCTATACCCGAGATGGAAAAGCCAATAACACAACCCTGACATTACAAAACCTGGAAGGTGGCACAGGAGTCTTGAAGAGGGAATACTATAGCTCAAGACTGCTAGGTGCCCGGCTCGAAGCAGTCAATACAATTGAGAAGGATAAGTTGGGTATTTCCTACGGAATTAAAATTACGGCTCTTTCAAGAGGTTATCTCAGAGATTTAGGACTTCGCAATGGTTTTGTCATCACAGAGATCAACAGAGAGCCCGCAAACAACCCGGAAAAGGTGGGTAAATTTTTGGAAGATTACAGCGGAAAATTACTGATAGAGGGGGTGGCATCCAATGGCCAACCGTTCATGCAAAGCTACACAGTACGATAAAAAGAGGGCTTCGGTCCTCTTTTTTTTGAAGACTTGTTGATTTATCCTTAGCTTTAATAAGGTCTCAGAAAATATTTCGAAAAGAATTAAAAGACCAAAACCTAAACGATAATCCAATGAAATCCATGCCGCCATCCTGTGAGGACTGCTTTCAGGAATTCAAAATAGCTTTGGAAGATTTACAGATTTTTGTCAAGCAAGCGCGATTGAGAGAGTTATCTGAATCTCGGAAAAGGGAACTGATTGCCAATTTTGAAGTGGCGCATGAATTGGCTTTGAAAGTCATAAAATCTTATCTAAAAAGATGCGGAAAAGGCCCTTTTACAGGTTCCCGAGATCTGACGGTTGAGGCATTTCATGCAGATTTGATTGATGATGGCAAAGCCTGGCTTGATATGGTCATAGACAGGATTCAATACAATCCTATTTACGAATTAGACAAGCAGCCTGAATTTTTCGAAAATATTGTCAAGAAATATACCCGACTATTGGATAGGTTTGAAGATACGATGGATAAAATACTAGCTTGAGAGGTTAGTAAGATCTCATTTTAAACTTCTTCTTCAGCTCGTTTATGGAGTTTTTGAACTGATTGTCCGTATCAATCATGTCATTAACGGTTGTAAGGGCATGAATCACCGTCGAATGATCCCGACCTCCAAAGTGATAGCCGATGGATTTCAATGAGTGATTGGTGAACTCTTTAGAAAAATACATAGCCACTTGCCTCGCAATTACAATTTCCTTTTTCCTTGTTTTTGCTTTCAGATCATCCAAAGCAATTCCAAAATATTCGGAAACCGTTTTCTGAATGAAATCAATACCAACCTCAGTTTCGATGTCTTTGATGATATTTTTCATCACCGTCTTCGCCAACTGCAGGTCAATATCTACGCGATTCAACGAAGCATGTGCAATCAGTGAAATCAGTATTCCTTCCAGCTCTCTTACATTGGTATCCACCGTGTAAGCCAAATATTCCACCACATCGTCGGGAATAAAAATCCCTTCCGACTGCATTTTCCTTCTGATTATCGCAACCCTCGTCTCAAAATCAGGCATTTGCAAATCAGCTGTCAAGCCCCATTTGAATCGGGAAAGAAGACGCTCTTCCAGACCTTTCAGATCCCTTGGGGGACAGTCTGAGGTCATGATGATTTGCTTTTTACTCTGATGCAAGTGATTGAAAATGTGGAAAAACATTTCCTGCGTTCTATCCTTTCCTGCCAAAAACTGGATATCATCGATAATCAAAACATCCACCTGCATATAAAAATTGGTGAAGCTTTTGACATTACCATCCTTGATAGAGTCCATGAATTGGTTCACAAACTTCTCTGAAGACACATAAAGCACGAACTTATCCTCAGGACCATTTTTAATCTCATTCCCTATGGCTTGCACCAAATGAGTTTTTCCGAGACCAACTCCCCCATACACCATCAACGGGTTGAAAGAGGTAATCCCGGGCTTGGTAGCAACAGCAAAGCCAGCCGACCTCGCCAAACGATTACAGTCACCCTCGATATAAGTACTGAAGGTGTATGTCGGATTCAAGTTACTTTGGGTAAGCATCTCATCGCCCAAACTATCCATCTGGAATGGACTTCTTTGAGATTCATCTTTTCCATTCGATCCTACAGGGACTTTTTTAGCCCCATGATTTCCTTGGGGATAAGAGACCATGTAAGGTTGATTGGAGGAGTTGCCTCGGTCCACGACCACAGCATATTCCAGGCGGCCACCTTGTCCTAGAATGGTCTTAATCGCAAGCTTAAGCTCCTGAATGTAATTGTCTTCTAGCCACTCATAAAAAAATTGGCTTGGCACCTGAATAGTCAAGGAGGTACCCTCAAGCTTAACCGGGTTGATAGGCTTAAACCAAGTAGAAAAGCTCTGCTCGCTAACGTGCTGTTCAATCACACGTAAACACTCATTCCAAACTGCGCTAGCTTCTGAACTCATTTGAGAAGATTTCTGAAAATTGGTAACCGGTCAGGCTTTGACAAGGAGGTCAAAATTGAAGAAAAATCATATAAATAAAAAATGTCTAAGCGCTTGAAAAAGTGATTTTTTTTGCTTTACCCAATTACTAAGAACGCTTGCATAAATTCAAGAATAATTCTTTAAACTGAAAACTAAGGCTATTGCTCTCCTACATTGAATGAATTATAGCTACCTAAAGGTTTTAAGAAAGGTTATCCTTGCAAGGAATCTCATTCGATTCCTTAATTTTGAAAAGAAGTCTTATCGATTTAACCAGATACCCAAATATGACAAATCCAGATTTTTTTCCTTTTCAAGCTACAAGCAAATCTGATTGGAGAAAGCAGATTGAAAAAGACTTGAAAGGAAAAAACTTTGAAGAAACATTAGAAAGCAAAATTTGGTCGACTATTAAGCAGTCACCTTATTATGATTCTTCCGACTCACAAGGATTAGCTACCCAGCTGAGATTTCATCCCGAACCAGAACTTTCAGTTTTGGGACCACGGATTTGGTCAAATGCAGTAGAAATCACTGCTCAATCGCCAAAAGAAGCTAACCAAAGCATCCTATTTCATCTCCAAAATGGTGCTGATGCATTAATAATCCATGCTTCAGAGTCCACAAATTGGAGCATTTTGCTGAAGGATGTGCAATTGGAATATATCTCTGTCTACATTTTACCTAAGAAAGGTATCCGGGATGCCATTTCATTTTTGAATTATTTGGAGCAAGTGAAATTTCCTTCCAAAAAGCTAATAGGAGCCATTCTTTGGTCTCCAACAGGCAGCTTATTTGAGGAAGAAAGAGACTGGACAAAGGCTTTGAAAGATGCTCATTCTTTAATTGAGAAGACAAAGCCATACCCCAATTTTTCGCCCATGACCTTTGATTTTGCGAGATATGCAAATGCAGGTGCTACGGGCCTGACCGAAGTTGAATTTGGCCTAGGAGAAATCATTGAGACAGCTTTCGGACTAAAAACGCAAGGCGTAGAATTGAAAGAGTGGTTTAGTAAAATATGCATTCACACAGCAGTTGGAGAGCCTCATTTCCCAGAAATGGTCAAGTTAAAGGCGATTCGGATTTTGACTTCAGAATTGGCGAAAAAATTTGATGTGAATTTGGGAATTGAACAGATTCAGGTCATTGCATCAAGCAGTCTTTGGACCAAGTCACTTATTGATAAAAACAATAATTTCATCCGTCAGACCTATGAGGGTCTAGCTGGAATTTTAGGTGGCTGTAATGTTCTTTGGGTCCGAAAATGGGATAGTAATGAATCAGATGCACTTAATTCGAGAATTGCACGGAATGTCTCTTCTGTCCTGAAAGAAGAGAGTTATTTAGATAAGGTTATGGATCCTATGGCAGGCAGCTTTTATCTGGAAAGCCTTCAGAAGGAATTTATCGAGCTTATTCAAGCTGCAATTTCCAAACTGGAAAAAGAAGGCGGCTGGCTTTCTCAATTTCAGGCAAAGTCACTTCATCAAAGAGTCAAATCGGAAAGGTTAGCAGCTCAAGAAAAAGTAAAGGGAAATCAACGAAGCAAAGTGGGGGTAAATCGCTACCAAGCAAGTGGAAAATTGATTAATAATTCGGCCTTCCAAGCTATCCAAGAAAGTGGCTACGAACTACAGCCAAGCAGAGAAACATACCTGATCGAACAAGAAATCCTGAAAAAATGAGACCTGACTTTTCTGACTGGAATATAAATAAGCAATCAACCACGACAAGCCAATCGGATGCTCGATGGAAGGCACCCGAGCAAATTGAGGTTCCTCCATTTTTTGATCCTGAGACTATCAAAAAACTGGACCATCTTAAGTTTTCGGCTGGAATCCCACCATACCTAAGAGGCCCCTATGCTTCCATGTATGTGATGAGACCCTGGACTATCCGGCAATATGCCGGATTTTCTACTGCGGAAGAATCCAATGCATTTTACCGGAGAAATTTAGCAGCAGGTCAGAAAGGGCTTTCGGTAGCCTTCGATTTACCAACCCACAGAGGCTATGACTCAGATCATCCACGGGTAGTTGGAGATGTCGGGAAGGCAGGGGTAGCGATCGATACAGTGGAAGACATGAAGCTTCTTTTTGATCAGATTCCTTTGGATCAAATGTCTGTTTCTATGACCATGAATGGGGCAGTCATCCCGATCTTGGCATTTTACATTGTGGCAGCTGAAGAACAGGGAGTAAGTCCCGAAAAACTGAGTGGAACCATACAAAATGATATTTTGAAGGAGTTTATGGTTCGCAACACCTACATCTATCCACCGGTGCCAAGCATGCAGTTGATCGCTGATATTTTCGAATACACATCGAAATACATGCCTCGATTTAACTCTATTTCCATATCTGGCTATCACATGCAAGAAGCTGGTGCCACAGCAGATTTGGAACTGGCCTATACCTTGGCAGATGGTTTGGAATACCTTCGAACGGGAATTAAAGCTGGTCTGGATATTGACGAATTCGCTCCGAGGCTTTCCTTCTTTTGGGCCATCGGGATGAATTACTTTATGGAAATCGCGAAAATGCGTGCCGGAAGATTGCTTTGGGCTAAAATCGTCAAGCAATTTAATCCCAAAAATTCCAAGTCCATGGCTCTCCGGACCCACTGCCAAACCTCTGGATGGTCGCTCACTGAGCAGGATCCCTACAATAACATCACACGGACAGCGATTGAGGCATTAGGCGCTGCCATGGGCCATACACAGTCACTTCACACCAACTCTTTGGATGAGGCGATTGCATTGCCGACCGATTTCTCTGCTAGAATTGCACGGAATACACAGCTTATTCTTCAGGAGGAAACAGGTATCACCGATGTGGTAGACCCTTGGGGAGGTTCTTTGTATGTGGAGTATTTGACAGATCAATTGGTGGATAAAGCTTGGAAACTAATTGAGGAGGTAGAGTCATTGGGAGGAATGGCTAAAGCGATCGAGGCGGGAGTACCTAAGCTTCGAATCGAAGAGGCTGCCGCCAAAAAACAAGCACGAATCGACAGTGGTCAGGATATCATTGTCGGAGTAAATCGCTATCAGATCGATGAAGCGTCTACGATTGAGCTTCTTGAAGTGGATAATCAAGCTGTACGCGAATCGCAAATCAAAAGACTGGAACAAGTCAAGTCATCCAGAAATGAAGCTAAGGTCAAAGAATCCCTAGATCGAATCACGGAAGCCGCTCAAAGCAAATCTGGAAATTTATTAGCTTTAGCAGTAGATGCAGCCAGGAACCGAGCTACCCTTGGAGAGATTTCTGATGCCATGGAAAAAGTTTTTGGAAGGCATCAAGCACAAACTAAATCCGTGACCGGCGTGTATGCAAGTGAAGTAAAAAATCAGGATTCATTTAAAAAGGCACTTTCCCTTTCTGACGAGTTTGAAAAACTGGAGGGAAGAAGACCCCGGATTCTGGTCGCAAAAATGGGTCAGGATGGACATGATCGAGGTGCCAAGGTAATTGCAACAGGCTTCGCCGATATGGGTTTTGATGTGGATATCGGACCACTCTTCCAGACTCCAGCGGAAGTAGCCATGCAGGCAGTTGAAAATGATGTCCATATTGTCGGCGCTTCCTCCTTGGCAGCTGGGCATAAGACACTCATTCCACAATTGATTCAGGAACTAGCCAAGCTTGGTCGAGAAGATATCATGGTGGTAGCAGGTGGAGTTATTCCTCCGAAAGACTATGACTTTCTTTACCAACAAGGTGTGGCTGCTGTATTTGGCCCTGGTACAGTACTTTCTGAAGCGGCAATAAAAATCTTGCAAAAGTTGTTGGAAGAGTAAATCGCAATCAGAGGAATCAGTTTCAATCTTGAGCTTTGAGGATTTTTAGATTACCTTAAGGAAATAAGTTTTAAGTAATCACATGAACAACTACCTCCTCATCTACGATCCAAATTTGGATGAAAGCGAGCGTCAGAATTTTTTCGAGAAACTGGAGCCCCAACCTCAGCAATTTATCGCTTACGAATCTGAGAATTGGGATCAGTTTTCAGAGTCTGACGTACTTCTTCTTTGGGTAAATGATGAGCAGGGCTATTCCATCCTTCGATCGATTCCCGATCAGGGACCTAGCTTGGTATTTTTGCCACATCCAGATCTCAAGATGATCGCTCGATCCTTGAATATCCCGAGCTCAAAAGAAAAGGCTTTTCGACTTTTCTCAGAAAGTGAATCGATTCCAAACTTCGATTTACTCAAGATCAATGAGAAACTCTGTATGAACTCTCTTGTCATCGGAGATTCGCTCAGTGTGCTCTATGATTCATTTGGAAAAAGCTTTTTCGGAAACCTGAAGGATCGATTTTCCAGGTTTTTTATGCTTTTCAGAAAAGTAGATCTCAAGCAAATTAAACTAAGCTACCTCTCCGGAGAGGAAGAAAAAACTATAGAAACTGCGGCGATGGGCATTTTAGCTGTGCCGCATTGTGAGAGCAATTTGATTTTCAAGCGTGTCATCAAAGATAGTGGACTCGATGACGGGCTCATTCACGTGATTTTAGTATCACCGAAAAGTCTTTTTTCTATTATCCAGTTTGGAATCCAGCACCTTTTTTTCCCAATTAAAGGATCTACCATACCTGAATTTTTGACCTATATCTCCACTTCAAAAATGACGATTGAAAGCCAATCTGCTCTGACCTTTGCGATAGATGGAGAAGAACTTCAAGGTGAAAAAATTGAGCTAAATATCGATGAAAGAAAGGTCAAGATTCTTCCAGGATTTGAAAAGCTGAAGGAAAAGGAATTCAAGCAAAAAGAAATAAATGTCCAAAAGCTGCCTACTGGAAAACTTCGAGAGGAGCTGACGCGTCGACACTTACCTTGGGTCAGGCATGCTACCACGGAGGAATTCAAAGAGCTTTTTACCACCCTAAAACAGAATGCACAGGCTTCATCCAGCTATTTGGTCTTGATGGCACTTTCTACATTGATCGCCACATTTGGACTTTTTGGAAACTCCACTCCCGTAGTAATCGGAGCCATGATCCTTGCGCCCCTGATGGGTCCGATTATTTCGCTTTCCATGGGAGTGCTCAGACAAGATGATATTTTGATCAAAAACAGCCTGATCACGCTATTTTGGGGGATAGTGATCGGTCTTTTTTTCGCAGTAATAATTACTTGGATCACTCCCCTCAAAGTCCCCAATTCTGAAATTGTGGCTCGAATCCGTCCTAACTTATTGGATTTGGGAATCGCTATTGCATCGGGTATCGCAGGTGCCTATGCGCATTCCAAGGAAGAAATCGCCAAAACCTTGGCAGGAGTAGCCATATCAGTGGCTTTAGTGCCACCTTTGGCCGTGGCTGGAATAGGCTTGGGCTGGGGTGAATGGAATATCTTCTGGGGCGCAAGTCTACTTCTTGGAACAAACCTTGCCGGCATCGTGATGGCCGCTGCAGTGACATTTCTGATCCTAGGCTTCAGCCCCTTCCGATTGGCAAAAAAAGGAATCCTAATTACGATATTGATGTCGGTATTGGTAACTGCACCGCTGGCTTTGAGTTTCAGAGATATGGTCAAGGAAAATAAGCTGATCCAGGAGCTCAGTGGAAAGGAAATCCCGCATGGATTACTGAGAAAAGTGGATGTGGTAGGGTTAAATCCTTTGCGCCTTTCAGTGACAATTTTATCAGACAAGGAACTTAATCAGGGTGATTTTCAAGCGATCAAAAAAGAAATTGAGGAAAAAATTAATCAGCCCATTGAATTGGAATTAACTCTTGGAGTGAGGGTTTTTGACTAATTAGATTTCCATTTCTAAAAGTGCATAACTCAGACTTTTTCCGTGCGCATCCAAAGCCAAAGAGGTAGTGACCCCACCTGATAATGCATCTTCGCAGGTGAATTGCAATGCATGTATCGATGGTAATACATAGCGGGTTACATTTCCTTTAATCTGCCCTTTAAGATGGCTTTTTACCCGGTCTTCAGTGATATTTTCAACCAGCCAATCAAAGTCTTTTGAATCAAAGGGAATCAGCGAAAGTACAAGTATATTCCCTTTATCCCCTGCTCGACTGTGGGCTATGTCCGCTAATTTTTTCATATGTATATTTTTGCTTTTCAATGGTCATATGGAATCTCGCAGGCTTGATAGTCATACTAGTGTGTGATGCCAACATCATGTCTGCCTGCGGAAGGCAGGCTCGATTTCATGTTGAAAGTAAATGAAAATCAGGTTTAACTTGATCTCTATTTAGAAGTGTGGATACCACACCCACCACTTGAGTAACCATTTTTCTAGCACCTCCTCCCCCTGCAGGCCCATTGGTATAGAGTGCCTCCACTTCCTCTCCGATGAGTTGGGCTAGCACCATCGTATCGCACATTCCGGCCACACGCAGTCTTACTTCGTAAGGGCTGGAATTCTTGGATAATTCAGCGGGATGAAGGGAATTCAAACCGATAAAATCAACCCTAAGGTTTGGAACCAGACTTTTTATCCGCTTTTCGATAATCTCACCTGCCAAACGGGCTCTTTCAACAGCATGGCTTCCAGCATAAGAAATTTCGCCTTCACCTTTGAATCCTGCCTCATATCCAACACTGACCTTATAATTTTCTGGTTTTTCCATTCCACCGCCACCAGTGACTTGAAGTTGGTTGGAAGCAATTTTTTCAAATTGGACACTAGAAAAATCAGCAATCACATCGGGAGTGATGTAGCGATTTGGGTCCAAGACCTCATACAGCAGCTGCTCTTTTGCAATCCGTTCAGAAATGATCCCTCCAGTCCCCTCAACCTTGGAAATAATCCCGCTTCCATTCGGAAATACGTCCACAAATGGATGCCCTAATCGGTCTAAATCAGGAACAGGTTTAGAAATAGGGTCGGCAAAATAGCCGCCTGTCAATTGTCCTGCACATTCCAAAAGATGACCCAAGACCGTACCTTTTCCCAATAAATCAAATTGGTCCAATTCCCAACCAAATTCATAAATCATCGGTGCCAAAAAAAGCGAAGGGTCAGCAACTCTTCCTGTGATAATTATATCAGCATCAGTGGCCAAAGCTGGTAAAATTGCCTCTACACCCAAATATGCATTGGCTGAAACAAGTTTCCCTTCAGATTGCAGGGGCTGATTATTTTCAAGGGAATGCTCCTCGCCGGAAATAAATTCTAAGACATCATCTCCAATGACCGCCGCAACTTTTATTGAAAGATTTTGAGATTTACCCAGCTCTATGATTCTCTTAGCGCCTGCTACCGGATTTGCAGCACCCATATTGGTAACTAGACGTGTTTTGTGTCGAAGTAATAAGGGAAGCAAATCCTTGAGCCGTTTTTCCAAAAGCACGTCATACCCAAATTTGGGATTTTGCAGCTTCCTTTTTTGAGCTAAAGCAATCGTCCGCTCAGCTAGGCATTCCAGGACTAAATAATCCAGATTTCCTTTTTCCGTAAGAATCAATGCAGGCTCGATCCGATCTCCCGAAAAACCCGCTCCACAACCGATTCTGATTTTGTCTTTCATATCAAAGATGGATTACTCCGATTAGTATGGCAACGGTCAACATCACCAAGCTTACCAAGAAAGCCAGAGGAATGGTCTTTTTCTGATGATCTCCTAAATCAACACCTGCCAAACCTACTAATAAGTAGGTGGAGCCTGTCAGAGGACTGACGGGAAAACCGGTGGTCATTTGACCAAAAATAGCTGCCTGTCCTACTTCAAGGCCACTAACTTGGAAAGATTCAGCAGTGGATGCAAGTAGCGGTAAAATCCCAAAATAGAATGAATCCGGATCAAAGATCAGACTGGCAGGCATGGAAATAATTCCCGTCAAAAGTGGAAGTTGTTTTCCTAAAAATTCCGGAAGAATCACCTGAATTCCATCTGCCATCGCTTCCATCATACCACTCCCTTTTAAAATACCTGTAAAACATCCCGCTGCGAATAAAATACTTGCCATCAGCAAGGCTTCCTTAGCATGCGCATCGACTCGTTCCTTTTGATCAGAAACCTTCGGGAAGTTAAAAACAAGGGCTATCCCAAAGGCAATCATGAATACCGCATAGGGAGGAGCCCAGCCCAATACAATGGAAGTAACAGCTAAAAGGATCAACCAGATATTTACCAAAAATTTCCATTTTGGAAGCCTGATATCATCTGCATGAGAACCATCAATTCTGATCGAATCTGAGAGTGGTACGTTTATTCGTTCTTTTTTTCCCAAGAAATAGGCAATCCCCAAAACTGTCAGTAATCCCGCTAAAAAGGGAATAAATACTGGATTGAATAACTCTGTAACGGAAACCTCCAAAGCTGATGCGGCACGAATAGTAGGACCACCCCAAGGCAAAATATTCATAGTACCTGCTGCCAAAGCAGTGGTCGAAGCCAAGGTGAGACGACTCATTCCCAACTGATCATATACTGGCAACATAGCTGGGATTACGACAAGGAAAGTAACCGCACCAGAACCATCCAAATGGACAAGCATAGCCAAAATAGCCGTAACCATGACTATTTTCAAGGGATCATTTCCTGCCAATCGAAGGAGTTTGGAAATAATGGGTTTGAATGTACCTGCATCCATGAGTACTCCAAAAAACAGGATGGCAAAAACGAACATCACGCCAGTTGGCGCTATGGATGAAATCCCTTCCGAAATCATCTGTGGAAGTTCGCTAGTTTTCCCTGCAATAATCCCCGTCAGCACAGGCACTAATATCAATGCAACAACCGCAGAGGTCTTTTTGGTAAGAATCAAAAAGAGAAGCAAAGAGATAGTCAGAACACCTAAGAGTGCGAGCATGGAGTATTGAATGAAACCTTGAATAACAATAGAATCTGAATTGCCCTAAAGTTTAAGCTGGCGGTTAGCCAAAATAATTAAAGGGGTAGCTGTCTATTTTTACCCATACTGGATTAGCTCCTCAAGAAAATCAAAAAAAATATTGTTTCAAAACGAAACAATAACCTATTCATAGACGAAAACTGGTTTTCCTTCCTGGCATATCACGGATTTAGGGGGAGAAACATACATGCAGTCCGAAAAACGATTGTTCTGAATATTATCCTGTTCCTGAAGCTCATTGAAGCGCTTGACTTTTGCTAAAAACTCTGGAACATTGATACTTTTTGGATAGGCAAGGTATTCCCACGGACCACCGCAGGGCTTACTTCCTAAAGGGGTAAAATTCCACTCTTCAGCATCCAAACAGGTCTTCGATTGGGCAAGCTCATCAATTTCTTGTCGAAGTAGAACCATTTCAGTGGCAAGATCTACCTTTTGCTCGCCCTCAAAAGCAAAGCAGGCAGAAAGAAAAAACAGTAAGATCAAAGAGCAATTCGCTTTCATAGCTTTCTAAAAACTTTATACCCATTACGGAATTAGGCGAAAAAGCGATACAGATTTCTAGAAATATTTCTTTCAAAAACCGCAGATAGAAGAAAATCAACTAAAACCCAGTCCACGTGTACAACTATAGACATAAAAATTCGTTATTTTCGAGTATGAGAAACGTACTATCATTTTTTGTTTTGATCTTCCTCCTATTCAGTGCCTGCACAAAAACTGAATTGCCCGATATTCAAGAACGACCTTTTGGAGTCTACAACGCAGTTTCCATTTCCACGGCTATTCCGATCGATATTTCAAGGTCCGGTCGGCAGACTACAGAGCACATAGACGATTTCGCTTATTGCAGTGAGTTTTACTCCATCGAATGGCGCATGAATAAGGAAACCCCCATAATGGATTTTGACTATTTCAACTTCCTAAGATGGTATAATGAAAGGATCATGGAAGAAGAAACCATCATGGGCTGCGGAGTCACAAGAAGAATCGTACAGCTGGGTGCCAATAACAGCCTAGAATTGAGTTTTTTCGGCGATGACGGTACTTATTACACGGATCCATATAGAATAGACACCTATTTTAAAATCAAAAAGCTGGAGTTTTTTCCTAGACAGGAATCCATCAATCTTGTCGCTGACCAGCAATTTTATGACTTCGTGACTGAAGAATTTGTTGAAACTGAAGTCATTTACAAGTTTAAATTTGGTGCTCCTGCTTTTGAGTATTGAAATGAGTGGAAACGAAAAAACCACCCATTTCTAGGTGGTTTTATTCATATCCTATTTTATTTCTTAAATCACATCCTCTCCACGCAACTTCAATACCGCTCCTTCTAGCATATCCGATACCCGGATTTGGCAGGAAAGTCGGGAAGTAGGGAAATATTCCGGTAGGTTTTCCAGTTGATCGAGTTCGATATCTGTCGCTTCGCCTAGCTCATCCGGTCCCTCGAGAATCTCGATATGGCAGGTAGCACAAAGGGCCATTCCTCCACAGGTCGCCAAAATCGGATATTCTGAAGCCTTTAAAATCTCCATGAGGCTGAATCCCATATCGGTTGGAGCCTCTACTTCTTGGCGATTGCCGTCTTGATCTTCAACTGTAAACTTTACCATGCCGCAAAGATAGAATTAAAAGGCATTGACGCCATTAACGGTCGTATATTTGAAACTTAATTTTTGATCAGGATATACATATTTGAAGGCTGAATGCATCATGATCGCTGCCTCGTGGAAACCACAAAGGATCAATTTTAATTTGCCCGGATAGGTATTGATGTCCCCTATCGCATAGATTCGCTCCACTCCTGTCGAATAGTCTCGGGTATCCACCTCAATGGCATTTTTATCAATAGAAAGTCCCCAGTCTGCAATCGGACCAAGCTTTGGACTCAAACCAAATAGCGGAATCAAATAATCGGTTTCTATTTTAAATTCTTTTTTGGTTTTATCAGCGAGCGTCACCGAGTCCAACTTTCCGTTTCCGGAAATCTCTTTCAGGTTTGCAGAAAGAATCAAATCGATTTTTCCTTCACTAGCCAAATCAAAAACCTTGGCAGCAGAATCAGGAGCACCTCTAAAGGTCTCATTTCGGTGAACAAGTGTCACTCGCTTAGCCACATCAGCCAAATAGATGGTCCAGTCCAGTGCAGAGTCACCTCCACCTGCCAAGACCACATTCTTATCTCTGAAAGTCTCCGGGTTTTTCACCATGTAGGTAACTCCTTTGCCTTCAAATGTCTCCAAATTATCCAAAACAGGCTTTCTCGGTTCGAAACAGCCTAGGCCTCCTGCAATAACGATTACTTGAGCATGAACCTGAGTCTTATCGCTCGTGGTTACAATATAGCTTCCATCCTCTTGCTTCTCTAAGTGATCGACACGCTCTCCTAGAGTGAAAGTAGGTTTGAAAGGCTTGATTTGCTCCATCAAATTATCCACAAGTTCCTGCGCTTTGACCTCAGGGTACCCTGGAATATCATAAATTGGTTTTTGAGGATATATCTCTGAAAGCTGACCACCCACCTGCGGTAAAGCGTCAATCAAATGGCATCGCATTTTCAATAAGCCTGCTTCAAAAACTGCAAATAGGCCTACCGGGCCGGCTCCAATGATACAAAGATCTGTCTGAATCATGATAGGTATTTTTTGGGAAAACCCCGTGTTAATCCAATTTGTTCGTATAAATATTATTAGTATGCTAAATAATTATTCTTCCATCACCTGACCGCCAAGGTTCTGATAAATCGTATTCAGAATTCGCTTAAACTCCTCAAAATCCTCTTCGTTCAGATTCTCCCAAGCTTTTTCGCGAATTTGAAGGATTTTTGGACGTAGGGCTGTGACTTTGGACACGCCTGAGTCTGTCAAGTGCAACTGAAAGCTCCTTCTATCTTGAGGATGAGGAACACGCTTTACATATTCCTTTTTGCTAAGCAAATCAATGATCCTGGTCAAGGTCGGATGATCTTTGAATACCAAGTTTGCCAACTCGGTTTGGCTCATCGGACCAAATTCTGAAAGATTTTTCAGAACCAGCCACTGATCGACCGTCACATCAAAATCTCCCTGCTTAAACTGCTGCTGGGCGTATTGTTTTACCTTTCGGGCAGTTCGATCGAGAAGAAATGAATACTTGGCAAATTGCTCCTGTGTCATACAAATAATTAGTGTGACAAATATATGAATTTTCTTTATGATTTAGATAATCACCTATCTCAAAGAAGAAGGGGACTCTTCAAAAAAATCAGCAATTGAATGATAGATTCGCTCCCCTACCTGAATTCGAAATGGATTATCTAGAACTTGGATTCGCTCATCGGTCCAAAAGCTAGATTTACGTTTTTTGAGGGCTTTTTCCAGCCAAAAAACAAGGTCCTCAGAGCCTTGTATTTGCCAGCCTGAATCATCAGAGCGCAGGTTGACTTTCCCTCTTTTTGGATCAAAAAAGAATCTATCCTTTGGAAGCAACTCGTTGATCTGTGCATTCAGGATCAAATCTTCAGGCAGGCCTGCGATCAGCGGACTTCCACAATTCATCAACCATAACTGATGGGCTGTCTCAATCGCAATATCCAAATCATGGGTTACTACAAGGATAGCCTTATCTTGGCTTTTGGCGATCTCCTGAAGCAAGAACATAATCTCATGCCTATTCACCAGGTCCAAATGGGAGGTAGGTTCGTCCAAAATAATGACCTTCCCGTCTTGAGCTAAAGCCCGAGCAATCATGGCCTTTTGGCGTTGTCCATCAGATAACTCTCCGAGTCTCTCTTTCCGGAGAAAATCCATTTTGGTAGCGACCAACGCCTCATTAACATATTTCCTGTCCAGTTCAGACAAGGTCCCGCTCCAATTTAGATAAGGAGTTCTTCCCAATCCTACCAATTGCTCGACAGTCATCTGTGCCGGAATGATCGGTTCACTGAGTACTACCGATAATTTCTTGGAAAGCTTTTCTCTTGGATAGTCTACAGGTGATTTTTCCAAAAGTTTAATCTCTCCTTCAAAAGGCCTGATTCGACCCAAAATCGCCTTGACCAAGGTAGACTTTCCCACACCATTTGGCCCTAATAGACAGGTCAACTGTCCTGAGTAGAGCTGAAAATTCAGGCCAGATAAAATCACCTTTCTTTCTTGGCCTTTTTCATAGCCCAGCGATAGATTTTTACCTGTTAATACCTGATCCATTTCAAAATTCTTTACTGAAGTTTCTTTTTAGAACCAATGCTATCACAACGGGAGCTCCTACCAATGAGGTGACCGCATTGATCGGAAGAGTCTGGGCCGAACCCGGAAGTTGTCCGATGGTATCGCAAAGTAAAAGAAGCCCAGCTCCTAGTAATGCCGAACCGGGAAACAATATCCGGTGATCTGCACTTTTCCAAACCAATCTGGCCAAATGGGGAACAGCTATTCCCACAAAGGCAATAGGACCACAGAATGCGGTGATACTCCCTGCTAAAATCCCAGTACTAATAATCACCAACCAGCGTAATCGAACTGGATTGATCCCCATACTTTCCGCATAGGTCTCCCCGAGAAGTAATGCATTAAATGAGCGTGTCGCCAACAGCAAAGGAAAAGCTCCAATTGCCAGTAAAAGTCCCAAAAGCCCAACTTGATTCCACCCAAGGCCACCCAGACTTCCCATCGACCAAATGGTGTAAAGCTTCAATGCCTCTGCTTCGGAAAAAAAGGCCAATACCGAAATGATAGCCGAAACAGCAGCTCCAAACATAATTCCCACGATCAACAGTGTCATGCTATCCCTGACTCGCCAAGCCACCAAACTCACCAAAGCCAATACTGAAACTGCACCAAAAATCCCTGCTATGGCAGTGGCCCAAGAGGAAATCACTATTCCGGAAAAGCCCAAAAAGGAACCCGCCAAAAGAAGTATCGCAACTCCAAAACCTCCTCCAGAACTAATTCCAAGCACGTAGGGGCCTGCCAATGGATTACGAAAGAAGGTTTGCATCTGAAGACCACTTAGACTTAGTGCGATTCCAGCCATGACTGCTACCAGGGATTTCGGAAATCGATAATTCAAGATAATCTCACGATGAGATAATTTCTCCCATTCTCCCGTGAATAGGCCCGAAAGTATGGTGTCGACCGGAATGGAGACCGAGCCCAAGCCCAGGTTGATCAGAAACAGAAAGACTAGGGCTACTGCAGCTAAAATAAAAAAGAAAGCGTTCCGGTTAGTTTTCATCGAGTTGACGATAAAAATACAAATCATAGCCCGGCAAAAGCTGTGGATGGAGGATTTTGATCAAATCCTTCAAAACCAAATCAGGCCGAACATAACCCAACTCAAAATACTCCAAACCTCCTTTTGGTCCCTTCTTTTTGGTGTAGGTGTAGATGATACCATTCTGGAATGCTTGAAAGGCACGATACCTCGGCTCAGCATCTCCCATTTGCTCTACACTTTCAAAGTCGGCTGAGCCAATCCAAATTGGGGCCTCCATCGCATGATCGAGCACATATTCATAACTCAACTGTATGCTCCCGCTTCCTGCCTGATCCGAAAAGACATAATCTCCACCTGCATTTTGGAGAATTTTCGCCCCCCAGCTATCCGCTCCAGGAACGTACCAGACATCTTCATAAAGCACTCCTGACAAGACTTTTGGCCTTTTCAAATTAGTTTGGTTTTTGATTAATGCCTCAGCTTCTTGGTAGGCCATTTCGATTTCTTCAAAGACCCTGACAGCCTTCTCATATTTACCCAACATAACTCCAGTAAACTTGATCCACTCTGCCCTACCCAGTGGATGCTGCTCCACATATTCTCCGTTAATCAGTGCAGGAACGCCTGATTGCCCCAACAAATCCAATTGCCTTAAATCCTCACCAAGCGTAGAAATCATCACCCAATCAGGCTGTAAATCAATCATCATTTCAAGATTGGCAGATGGTCCTGAGCCTAAATTAGTCATCATTCCTGATTCAATTTGTCCCCAAACCTTTTGGGAAGAAATCAGATCAAAATTGGGAAAGCCAATCAACTTATCTGTGTCACCTAGCAAATCCAAATGTGGAATTTGAGTGGTAGAAGTCAAAATCACCCGCTCGACAGGGAGCTTCACCACTGCGTCAACTTCAAGCTCAGGCTTCTCAACCTCTTCATTTAAAATCAAATAACGATAAGATTTATCCGCTCCTGTCCAAGGCTGATTGACTTCCAAAATCCAAAAACCTTCCCCCTTCTGAACTTCAAAGCCTTTGGCATAGGTCAAGGGGACAGTTTCTAAGCCAATCATCTCAGTTTTTGGAGACTGACAGCTGCTAAAAACTATGACTAAAAAGAAGAAAATTTGGTGAATCGGTCTCAAATTCATGTCATTAATCGATTCAAAGTAAGTGTATTGCCTTTCATAGAACAAAATTTTTTTCAACTACTTCTTTTCACCCGGCAAAAAGTCGCTTATGTTTGTGAAAGAATAAGGTTCCTGATTTTCAGCGAAAATCCAGGATTAAAAGGGAATCCGGTGAAATACCGGAGCTGTCCCCGCAACTGTAAGTTCTGAAGAAGCTTTTGCAAAACACGCCATTGAGTCGATTGAACATGACTTGAGAAGGCCGTAAAAGTAGAACGAGCCAGGAGACCTGCCTAATTCTGACAAGATTCTGTGCTTTCGGAGGAAAAGCGAAGAAGACATGTATTCAAAGGCTATTTGGATCCTTTGCAAGATTCATATCTTCCCATTTCTCTTCAAGCCCGAATCGATTGAACCATTTTCATTCGATCAGGCATGATTTTATTTGTATGGGTACTTAGTCTGTTTGGCTTCCAAGCCGAGCAGCAAGACACGGTACGACTTCAGGAAATTGAGGTAAATGCGGCTGTTTTTGAAACATTTGGGCTAGGCAAAAAGCAGCTCAACTGGGACAAAGCCGCACTTGAATACTATCAATCAAGAAGCCTAAGCGAACTGTTGCAGGAAAAAAGCCCTCTTTTTATCCGTCAATATGGACCAGGAATGCTTGCTTCACCCAATTTTCGTGGGACTTCTGCTGGGCACACGGCCGTTTTTTGGAATGGGATCCCAATCAATAGTCCTTCTTTGGGCCAAAGTGATCTTTCAATCATCCCTTTGGCAACACCTGATCGAATTGACTTGATCTTTGGCTCAGATGGTGCTCTTTTGGGAAATGAAGCATTGGGAGGTTCCATTCTCCTGCAAAGTCAAGCAAGCTTTCAAGACAGTCCAACCGCCTCAATCAGCCAGGAAGTTGGTAGTTTTGGACAAAGTGCCACTGCATTTCAAGCTGGATTTTCTGGAGAAAAATTAGCTTTTCAGACAAAGATTTATTCCCAAAAGGCTGAAAACGATTACACTTTTAGAGACATATCTTTATCAGGAACACCCGAAAAAACCCAGACGCATGCAGCCTTTTCCCAAAAAGGAATCCAACAGGATATTGCTTGGAGAATCAATCCCAGCCAGAGATTAAATACTTCCTTTTGGTACAATGAAGCCGATCGGGAAATCCAACCCCCCATGGGTTCAAGTACTCAGGACATCCAAGAGGATCAAAGCTTTCGACTTTCCCTAGAGTATCTGAAATTCTGGGACAAAAGTAGCTTAGAAATACGCTCAGGTTGGGTCAGAGACGATCAAGTCTTCAATCAATCCTTCAATCAAACCTCCAGCTTTTTCCTGAGTGGTGATTGGGAAGGGGAAATCGGCAAAGAATGGAAAATCAGGCTAGGGAGTCGGGGAACCCACATTCAAGGAAACCTATCTACCTATTCAGCTACAGACCAAAGACTGGAGACCTATCAATTCATCAGATTTTCCGGGCTAAATAATATCAACCTTTCCTTGAACCTTCGGCAATTGGTGGTGGATCAAAAATGGCAGCCTTTGCTTCCTTCATTGGGCATGGATTGGATTTTAAGCCCATCTTTCTCGCTAAAAGCCTCTATTGCCAGAGGACTTAAAGTACCTACACTCAATGACCGCTTCTGGGAACCTGGCGGCAATCCAGAATTACTTCCCGAAGAAAGCTGGCAGGGAGAAACTGGCCTGAGATGGAATAAAGGCTTTTTCCATTCAGAACTTACATTTTTCGCCATGGATGTAGAAAACTGGATTATCTGGATACCAAAGGGAGCCATATGGTCTCCCGATAATATTCGACGAGTAAGAAATACCGGAATTGATTGGGCAGGCGGGACTGAATTCGCTATGGGTTCTACTAGACTTAAAATCGATTTGGCATACAATTACACCCAAGCCATCAATCAATCGAATTCAGAAGAATCTCCAACGTTTTGGAACAGACAGCTCCCCTACACTCCCGTACATCAGGCGCAAGGTGGTGTAGAATTGATTCGGGACGGGTACTCATTCCGTCTGAGCACCCAATATATCGGCCAAAGGGCGACAACGCTCGACCAATCCAGAATCATGGATGCATACTCGCTTTCCCAGCTGCATTTGAATTATAAAAAGCTTTGGCTTGGCCCTGTACAAGTGCCTATTTCTCTCAGAATCGAAAATCTATTCAATAAATCCTATCAAGTACTCTACCTGCGACCGATGCCGGGTAGATCCATTCATTTAAACTTAAAAATCCAACTATGACAAAGAATCTATTCAAACCATTTTTGATCAGCTTTTTAGCAGCATCACTTTTTGCTTGCTCTAAATCAGAGCCAGAAAGACCTCTTGGCGAATACGAACAAGGCATACTCATTATGAATGAGGGAGCCTTTGGTGCCAATGATGGGGAAGTTTTCCATTTGAATACTAACACCGACGAACTAAAGAGTAATATTTTTGAACTGGAAAACGGCCGTCCTTTCGCAGGTCTTTTGCAGGACATGATTTTAGAAGAAGATCGCCTCTATCTGGTAGCCAATACTGGAAAAGTAGAAATTGTAGATGCGCGGGATTTCAAAAGTATAGGTTCAGTGACTGAAAATTTGGATGTACCCCGGTCTTTAGTAGCGAATAGCGGCAAACTCTTCATTTCTGATTATGGGCCATATGAGTCTGATTTCAGTACCCCTAACTCTTACATTGCCGTGGTACAAAGCCTTGATGGAGGGACTGTTTCGAAGAAAATTCCTGTTTCCAGAAAACCAGAGGATATGATTAATGCCGGCAGGTATATTTTAGTGGCTGGCTCCGAGGAGGGTAAAGTAGAAGTGATTGATGCTCAGACAGAAGAAATCTTCAAAACAATCGACGTGGATGGCAGTCCAAAGAAGTTTTTTGAAGCAGATGGATCAGTTTTCCTTTATTCCACCTCCCCGGAAGAAGTCATTTTCTACAGTTTCCATTTAGATAATTTCACTCTGGCGACTACCAATTATTACCCAATTGTCAATGCGACGGGAAAAATTGCGATTTCCCCCGAAGGTGTCGCATACATGCTGACTAGTTCAGGATGGCCTGATTACCAAGACGGAGTAGCTAAACTTGCGCTTTTTGATTCGGAAATAGATCTGGATTGGCACAATGGTTCGGGTTTTTATGGTATTTCCTACTATCCCTTACTGCGTGAGATTTACCTCACCAATTCAAATGGATTTCAAGGAAATGGAACAGTGACTGTTTTGGATGAACAGGCTATAGAAAGAAGAACTTACGAAGTGGGTAGAGGACCATCGGGCTTCCTTTTTAGATAAAAAAATAGCGCTGTCAATCCTATAGGAGTGGCAGCGCTTTTAATTTACAATATCATTTATTTTAAAGCCTTCTACTTTTTGAAGAATAGGCCAGTCAGTTCTTTTGCAAAAGCGATGGGATTGAGGGTTCCTTTTTTGACAGCTTCCTTTCCTTCCGGCAATCGCTTTTGGATTTCTGAATGCTCCAAAAAAGCTTTTCCTAGAATAGACTGAATACTTTCATCTAACCAATTGAGGCGTTGCTTGGCTCGATTTTCATTCCAAAGTCCTCGCTCTACCATATGATTTTGGTATTCGGAAATCTTCTTCCAACAATCGAACAGCCCATCACCTGTCAAAGACGACCCGATCGTGACGCTAGGATACCAGCCACTTTCTGATGGAGGAAAAAGATGCAAGGCATTCTGGTAGTGATTTTTGGCTCGTTTTGCAGCAGGAATAGTATCTCTGTCAGCCTTATTGATAAGAATTCCGTCTGCCATTTCCATGATCCCCTTTTTGATTCCCTGCAATTCATCGCCAGCACCTGCAAGCATCAAGAGGAGAAAAAAGTCCACCATGCCTTTCACGGCTGTTTCAGATTGCCCCACTCCTACTGTTTCAACTAGAATTACATCAAATCCAGCTGCCTCACAAATCAACATGGATTCCCTGGTTTTGGAGCTGACTCCACCTAGTGTCTTGCCTGAAGGACTAGGCCGGATAAAAGCCCTTCGATCAGCTGCCAATTTTTCCATTCGGGTTTTGTCCCCCAATATGCTACCCCCAGTTTTTTGACTGGAAGGATCTACAGCCAAGACAGCCACTTTCTTCCCTTGATCCAATAAAATCCTGCCAAAAGCCTCGATAAATGTACTCTTTCCCACCCCCGGTACTCCGGTGATTCCTATTCGAATCGAATTGCCAGCATAGGGTAAGATTTCTTGAACAAGTGCACTTGCCAAATCCGAATCAGCACTCAGATTACTCTCTACCAAGGTAATTGCCTGCGCCAAAACAGCTCGATTTCCTGCCAAAATCCCCGCTTTGTATTCCTCTAAAGATTTCCGCTTTTTAATCATTGTCATTAAAGGTAAATCGGCTTTCTCCCAGAATGGACTTCTCATAGCTCGCTAATAAATACTTTTCCCACTCTTTTGGAAAATGGGGTTCCTTGGGTGTAAGTGTCAATGATTCGCTAGGAGTATCCTTGAAGAAAAAAACCTTGGTCTTACCGTATTTAGTATGTGGCTGAGCTTCGCCAAATTCCTTCATCCAGCTTGGATCTGCATCCAAGACTTTTACGGCATAAATACGCAGCACCGGACCGGTATTATTTTCATTTCGGTAAAAATCTATTTCCTCATATTTCCCTTCGAATCGCTCCATTCCGGGCTGAGAAAAGCTTTCCATCATAATGTAGATAAGGAGTACTGTTACAGCCAGAGAAATAAACAGAATCAATCGACGAGAGTTCTTCAAATTATTAGGGGTTATTGGCTTTTGGCCTTAATTTAGCCCAAAATTCTGACAATGGGATTCGAATACATCAAAGCCCTTCATATCATTTTTGTAGTCACTTGGTTTGCAGGGCTTTTCTACATCGTCCGCCTTTTTATCTATCAGACGGAAGCCATGGAGCGACCCGAGGCCGAGCGAGCGATTCTCAAGCCTCAACTTGACCTGATGGCCTCTCGACTATGGTATATTATCACTTGGCCATCTGCTGTTTTAACACTCATTTTTGGATTCTGGGTTTTGACCTATCGAATGGGCTACCTTCAGCTGGGATTTATGCATGCCAAACTTGGCTTTGTAGCCTTACTCTACGGATATCACATAGGCTGTCATATTCTTTTCAAAGAAATACAAAAAGGCCGAACTCGCTGGACATCCACACAGTTAAGAATCTGGAATGAGGCTTCGACCCTACTCTTATTTGCCATTGTTTTTCTCATTGTGCTGAAAAGCACAGTCAGTATGCTATGGGGGATTGTAAGTTTGGTTGGGTTAGGCGTCACATTGATGCTGGGAATCCGCATTTATAAAAAATTCAGAAAAGATTAAAAACATGCATAAAGTCAAAATTCTCTTTTTTGCTTTGGGAGCCATCCTCTTCTGGCAGTGTGAAAGCCCTCAATCAGGGTCTGATGGAGGAGGAAGCTTACCGATTTTAGGAAATCGCCATGTGGATCAAATTGAGCGGGATGGAAAAATGGTTGAAGATACCGTATATCATGAAATCGCTGATTTCGAATTCGTCAACCAACTGGGTGATACCATTTCCAATGCGAATGTTGAGGGGAGAATTTATGTGGCAGATTTCTTCTTTACTACTTGCCCCACCATCTGTCCGATCATGAAAAAGGAGATGCTGAGGGTTTATGAAGCTTATAAGGACAACCCAAATTTCCTCATTTTAAGCCACTCCATAGACCCTACACATGATACCCAGGAAGTATTGAAAGTCTACGCCGAAAAGTTAGGGGTGAACGATGCCAAAACTTGGAATTTCCTAACCGGAGATGCTGAAAAGATCTATGAGATTGGTCAAACAAGCTACCTCACCACTGCTATGGAAGATCAAAATGAACCCGGTGGTTTTCTTCACAGTGGAGCTTTTGTGCTTGTAGATGGCGAGGGTCATATCAGGGGAGTGTATGATGGAACCAAATCTGATCAGGTAGATCGCTTGATCCGCGATATTCCAAAATTACTCGAGCAATGAGAAAATCTATCTTTGCTTTTCTGATTTTGGTAGGAATCGCGTGCAGTCCAAAAAGCACCCAAGAGGAGAATTATCTGTCAGAAATCTCCGATCCAGATGTCATGAAATATGCCATACACGGCAAGACACTCTATGAAAACTACTGCGCAAATTGCCATCAGACTGACGGCAAAGGACTTGGAAAACTCATCCCTCCTCTAAAGGATGCAGACTACTTTCGAGCTAGTATTCCGCGGGCAGTTTGGATCATGAAAAATGGGCAAAAGGGCGAAATAATGGTCAACGGACAAGTCTACGATCAGCCTATGCCTGCCAATCCAAACTTAAAACCACTGGATATCGCTCAGATTTCCACGTACTTGTACAATATTTGGGGCATGAATGAAGGTGTAATTACTTCGGCTGAAGTAGAGAAGTATCTCCAAGAAGCACCAGAGAATTATTGATCTTCCAATAGACTGGAAGCTTTTGCTAAAGCAGTCTTGATGTCCTCATTGACTTTTTGGACCTTGACCATTTGATCCTCTAGGTAGGCCTTTACTTCCTCAGGGCTGCGTTCTCCGTTTTCCTGCTCATATTGTCTCATCCAAACAAACATCCCCTCATGGGCTTGGTTCAGATCATAAGCCAGCGCCTTTAGCTCTTGAACCCTCAAGCTATCCCCTTCTTCATTAGACTCAAGTTCCTCAGCCAGATTCAAAGCCTGTTTTTCAAGGTTTTTCAGTTTACCCATCTGAGGCATCACCTCATCATGAACTGCAATGACTTCATCTCTCAGTTCCTTATTTTGATCCGAAAGGGAAGGACCACAAGAGTATATTAAAAAAACAGTCAACAAAGTGAAAATATATGAATACTTAGTCATGATTATCAGATAATTTATATTACTAATTCAATTTTTTCTGAGTTTAATTATAGTTTTTATTGCGAAGTAAACCACATGGCAAATATAGAATTGGATTGGTATTTAAAGCGTACTTTGAAGAAAAATATAAGTTTAAAAATCAATATTTGATTCAAAGGGCTTAATTTCGAATTCAAGTTCTAAGCGGAAATCACCATTCAAATACCACAAATCATTCAATTATGAAACCATACTGTTTTGCAGATAGACAATTCGTCCCAACACAAGATGCTACCCTCCACGCTTCAGATTTAGGTTTGATCAGAGGTTATGGCATTTTTGATTTTTTTAGGACAGTCAACTATCAACCTTTGTTTTTGGAAGATTATTTGGATCGGTTCATTCGCTCTGCGGAAAAAACCTTTATTCCACTTCCCTACAGCCGCTCAGAATTAAAGGAAATCGTCACCGAACTTATCCAAAAAAACGATCTCAAAGCCGGTGGAATTCGAATGGTATTAAGTGGTGGAATGTCTGAAAACCATTTTTCCCCTGGAAAAGGAAAGCTATTTCTATTTGCAGAAGAACTCATTTTCCCTGCAAAAGAAAAATATGAGAAAGGCATCAAGTTATTGACTTTGGAACACGTCAGACCTATCGCCAGTATCAAAACCACCAATTATGCTTTGGCCGTATGGCACTCTCATATTTGGAAGGAGCAAGGAGCCGAAGATGTACTTTACCACCAAAATGGATATGTAAGCGAAAGCTCGAGAAGTAATTTTTTCATTGTGAAAAACGATGAAATCATCACCCCTTCTGAACACATACTATTAGGCATTACCCGTAAAAACATTATAAAACTGGCAGATATCCCTGTCCACATCCGCCCATTAACCCTAAAGGAAACTCTTGAGGCTGATGAAGCTTTTATTACTTCTACAACAAAAATCCTTCTTCCTGTCACCCAAATCGATGAGCAACCAATCGGTACCGGGAAACCGGGCCCTATTTCATTGGACTTATTGAAGCGTTTTAAAAATCTAGAATCGGAGCTTACTAAAGCCTGAAAGCACTATTCAACTAACGTTGCGTCCTGAAGAATATACATGAGTTTTTCAGGATCTTTGGAATTCAAGGTTAACTTGCCACGTACCTTCACTCTTTTCGAAGTGTATTTGATTGGGTTGGAAAGCATGACTTCCATGACCGTCTCAGGGCCTCCGGAACCACAGAAAAAGCATTCAGCCAAAGGAAGGCTTGATAAAATGATGTGATCCGGCTTAAACATCCCTTCAAAAGGAATGATATAGCCATCAGCCTCTACCATTTTGCCCTCAAGCTTCTGAATATTTTCAGAGAAGACAGGGACATAAAGCTCACCAAATTCATCCTCACTGATTTTATAACTTACCTCGGCCAGATTTCTCCAGACATTATCTTGCTGAGCGAAAACAAAGGATGGCTTCGCGGCGAGGATCATGAACGCTAATACTAAAATTGGGCTTATTCTTTTCATCGGTAATTTTCGGTTTACTATCAAAACAGCTTCAAATTTAAGCTTGTTCGAAAGTTGGTTGTTTATTTTCTTGTCAATTGATTGGCGATACTTGTCTGATAAGCGGACCAAGCGGGGATGGCAGAAGCCAAAACACCCACTGTTAACGCATAAATGACTATCCAAAGTTCAGCAGATAGGAAAGTCCATGCCTGCAGGCCAGCAGCAATCCCTTGTTCATTTTGCGCAGCTAAAATAGAGAGGAAACCATGGCCCAGCAATATTCCCAGTAGAGCTCCTAAGAAAGTCAAAGAAATCCCTTCTAGAAATATCAAAATCAGCAATTGAAATTTACTGGCACCAATTGCTCGGAGTACAGCCAAATCATAGCGACGTTCTTTCAGCGAATTGTATAAAGCGATAAATATTCCCAAACCTGAAATCGCGATCAGCACAAAAGCCAGTCCCTCCAATACTTGAATACCAACTCCAAGGAGCTCAAACAAGCGTGACATCTCGAATGAGGGAGAAGCTGCCTGCATATTCGTATTAGAATTGATCATCCGGGGTAGCTGTACGGCAGCCATGGGGCTTCGGTACTGAACCAGCAAGGTGGTAACCTCACGATCTTGATCCGTTGCCGGGAAACCGCTTTTGGCAACTGGGTGATGGAATTTGGCATCGTGGTCATGATCATGATTTTCGTGATCTTCTTCAGTATTTTCATAGTCATCCTCCTCAAGGTCAACTTCTTCGTTCTGATGCTCATGATCATGAGCAAGGGTATCTTGGTCTTCGCTTGTTTCCGAAGTCGGCTCCTCTTCACCTGATTCTTCCTCATCGTGCGTATACCATACTGACTCGATGGAAGTCAGCACCAGTCTATCTACTACATTTCCTTTTGGCTCCAAAACTCCAACCACTCGAAAATCATGATGATCGTGATCATGACTTCCCACACTAATGCCATGACTTCCAGTAAATGTATCTCCAAGCTTTAGACCAGATTTTTCAGCGACCATTGCCCCTAGCACCACCTCAAAAGGTTCTTCCCAGGCTTTCCCTGAAGAAAATCCGACCTCATACAAACTCAAATAGTCATGATTGGTGCCCACGATCCGGTAACCTTGATAGTTATCACCAAGTGCCATGGGGATAGTCTGCTTGACTAGGCGACTTCTAGAAAGGCGAACCGCCTCATTCATAGGAATATTTCCGGTAGGAAAATCAACATGATAGACACTGGAAAGAATCAATTGCAGGGGACTTCCTTTGGCTCCCACCACCAAATCGATGCCAGCTGCATCTTGAGTCATCTTTTTCTCAAACTGGTCCTGAATCAATAAGAGAACGGTAATAATTGCCAGGCCGAGAGCCAGAAGCAATACATTCAGCCCAGTGGATAAGGGACGAAAGGTCAGGTATTTCCAACTTAATTTAAAAAGGTTCATACGGATTTGACTTCGATGTAATTGGAAATTTGTTCTTTGACACGATGGTCATGCGTAACGATAATCAAGGCTGCCTGGATTTTAGTAGCTTGATCCTGCAGCAACTTGACCACTCGTTCTGCATTTTCGTCATCCAAACTTGAGGTAGGTTCGTCAGCAAGGATAAGTTTGGGACGATTGATTAAGGCTCTGGCGATAGAAACCCGCTGAGCTTCCCCTTCACTCAACTGATTCACAGGAGAATGTGATTTTTTTGATAAATCCAGTTCCTGAAGAAGCTCATCAGCATCTTGCCCATTTTTATTTGAAAAATAGCGCGCCATCATGAGGTTTTCCTTTACGTCAAGCGGTGCGAGTAAGTGAGGCTTTTGAAAAACAATCCCAATATTCTCACCCCTAAAACGGTCCATTTTGACGGAGTCAAGCTGATTAATAGCGGTGCCATCTAAAACAACCGAGCCTGAATGAGGGGAGAGTAATCCTGCAATAAGATTGAGCAAGGTGGTTTTTCCACTGCCTGACTTTCCTAAAACTAAGAGAGACTCTCCACGATCCAGGGAAATATCCTGAAAATGGTACTCCTTTTGACCCGGATGGGAAAACTTTAAATCTTTGGTTTGAAAGAGCATAGGATTATTTTACGGGAATCGATACTTCAAAGGTAGTGCCTCTACCTACTTCGCTCGTAAAATTGATTTCACCCTTCATTACTTCCAAGCACTTTTTTACGATTGACAGGCCAAGCCCCGAACCTTCTACGATTCCAACGTTTCTAGCTCTAAAAAAACGGTCATAGAGTTGGCTTTGTTCTGATTTAGGTATACCAATTCCAGAATCTTCAATTTTTCCTTTTAACATCCCGTCTTCGTAATCCAAATTGAAAATCACCTCTCCATTATCCTTGGAGTATTTGATGGCATTGGATAGCAAATTTTCAAAAACCTGATAGAGTAAATCCTGGTCCGATGTGATTGTCTTTGGCAGTTTTCCCAAATTGGTTTTGACCTTTACGCCGTTTTCCACTCCTGCCTGTGTAGTGTCTAGTACCTCCTTCACAAATGCACCCAAAAACAACTTTTTAGGTTTGTACTCCATTTGATTTGCATCTGCCTTTCCAAAAAACAGGACACTCGTTAAAAGATTATTAAGTGCTCGGACAGAGTTCTCGATCTTAAATGCATGCTTACTGATCTTTTGCTTAAAGGGATGATCCTTTTCAGCATACATCTGTAAAAGTTGGGCGGAACTGAGAATAGAAGTAAGCGGAGTCTTAAAACCGTGAGATACATTCAAGACGATCCTCGATTTCAGCTCATTAATCTCCCGCTCCTTTTCCAAAGCCTTGGTAAGCTCTTTATTGGCTTCATAGAGCTCTGCCGTCCGGAGTTTTACTTTTTCCTCCAGTTCATTATTGAGTTTTTGCAGCTCCTTCTCTTTTCTATCCTTGAATATGGCCAGTTCGATAACCATATTTAATTCTCGGATATTAAACGGCTTAATTACATAAGCACTAGGGTTGGTTCCCACCACCTTATTAAGTGTCTCTGCATCCGAACTCGCACTCAAGTAGACAACAGGAATATCATATTTCTCATTGATTATTTCGGTTGTCTTGATTCCATCTAAGTCTCCTGCCAGATTAATATCCATCATGACAATATCAGCTGGCTGCTGTTCAAGGAGTTCCAAGGCTTTTTCCCCAGTATCAGCCACACCGATTATTTGATGGTTATTTTTTTCAAGAGCTCGCTGAAGCAAAAGTGCCGATACCGAGTCATCTTCTACGATGAGAATTTTTAAGGAAAACATCTAGTCGAGTTCAAATTGGATTAGGTGGGAAAAATACAAAATTTATATTTCCGACAAGGGAATCTGTACGATTACGGTTGTACCCTTCCCTTTTTCACTATCGATTTGGATTTTTCCTTCCAGCATTTTCACCAGACTATGCGTTATCGTCATCCCTAGTCCTGTACCGTCAAATTTGCGCCCATTACCTGTACTTTCCTGCTCAAAAGGATCAAATACCTTTTCCAAAAATTCAGGGGAAATCCCGATACCCTCATCTTTAACCAAAATATTCAACCAATCATCTTCTTGGGAAACACCTACTTGAATCCTTCCCTTCTCAGAATATTTGATCGCATTTCCAATTAAATTATTCAGGATAATGGTTGTAAATCGCTGATCAATGAATCCCTGCACCTCAGTCTTAGGGTAATTTTCCTCCAATATGAGCCCCTTTTTTTCGGCCAAAGAAGATAATGGATATACAATCTTCTTTATGAAAGCGATAACATCAGTTTGTTGCTTAACGATTTCAAGTTTTTTGGCCTCAATTTTAGCCATATCCAAAATGGAATTGATGGTAGATAGCAATCGCTCACCACTTTGAAGAATTATTTCCAACTCGGATAAAAGTTTTGAGTCATTTTTCCGAGTCATCATCACATGCTCGGTGCCTCCCAAAATCACATTTAGCGGAGTTCGAATTTCATGACTGACATTCGACAGGAGACTGGTTTTAAATCGATTAGCCTCTTCTGCACGATCTTTGGCCTCCCTAAGTTTATGTTCGATTTCTTTCTCCACCGTCACATCCCTGAAAACTGTAAGTAACAACCTTTTGCCTTCGAATTGGGAGGGGATTTCTTTGGTATAAACTTCATTTTCCATTTTTCCTAAAGGCCAGAAAACCTGACAGCTAAAAGAAAAACCAGGAAGATTATTCGCTTCAAGTTCTTGCATATACGACTTAAAAAAAACAGAATCATTGATGGCGTCATGGAGAACCTGGCCTAGTAAATTTCCCTCTTTCTGAAGAGACCACTTTTCGAAAACAGGGTTGACTGCTACGATTTCCTGACCATCAAGAGTCAATACTAGTGCATCTTTTGAGCTATCCCAGACATTCTTAAACTGCTCTTCGGCACGAATTTTCTCCTTTTCCTTCTTATCAACTGCCGACTCCAATATCCCTAGCTTTCGAAGCTGAGAACTAAATGAACTGACCAAAAACCCAACCCCAATCAGAAAAAGGGAAACCAAAGCCAAAAACCAGAATCTAAAATAAAAGGGTTGGAGAATCCTCATCTCTGCGGTAGAAATAGTCTCGGTCATCCGGTAATTTTCGTAAGATGACTTTATCTCGAATTGATAGTCTCCCGGTGGAAGATTCGGATAGAAAATTTGATTGGATTGTGGATTTTTTAAAATCTTCCAGCTTCCATCAAAACCTAATAACCGATAGTGCACCCAAAGCTCTTTTTCTCGATTAAATCCAATTGCAGAAAAATCTACCTCAAGGCTATTTTCTTCAAATGGTATTTCTACGGTTTTTTCCCAAGTAATGGCACTCGAGCCTGCATTTATGCCATTTATGGAGATTTTAGGTTTTCCTGAGGCGATGAATTTTTCTTCCTGAAAATAAATAGACAGCCCCTCAATGGTTCCGATCATGATTCGTTGATCGTTTCCCTCTATCAAAGCCCCCCGATTGGTCTCATTATTTGGAAGTCCTAGTTTTTCGGTGAAATGAACTAGCGAGTCTTTTTCATATTTGTAAAAACCATCATCAGTACCAAACCACAATGCTCCTTTGGAATCTTGAAGAATTGAAAAAACAGGGTTTTTTATTGTACGGCCAGCTGGAAAAAATGGAACTACTGATTCTCCTTGGATCATCTTTAGCCCAGACTCAGTCCCTAATAAAATGCCATCAGGCGTTTCTAGGAAATCATATCCCTCTGCGATACATAGTCCAGGTTTTTGGATCAAAGGGTCTGGATTTTCCAATCTCCCTGCCCTCATCACCATCAATTTCCCATCCCGAAGTTTTTTTGCCTTTCGAAGATGATAAAATCCTTTCTCAAAAATCTCATTAATCTGACGTTCTAAGCCATTTTTAAAAAGGGCTTCTCCTCTATCAGTAATCTTTGCAAAAAAAATATTTTTGGAACTCGTAATGATTAAGCTGTCTCCTTCCACCTGAACGGAGGAAACATTATCTCCTTCGGGCGCAGGAAAAATCTCAATTTCTCCAGTATTTAAGTCGTACCTACCCAGTCCATTTAGTGTAGCCGAAAACCAAACCGAGTTTTTAGAATCAGTAGAAAAATTTACGATTCGACTTGTAGGGATGCCTTCAGGACTAGGATACTCATAAAGAGTTTCAATCCCTGATCTTGAGAATTTTTGAATTCCATTATTGAAACCCAAAAGATATTCTCCCGTCGGCAAAAGCGTAATCGCCGTCACTTCATTTGCTAAGAGACCTGAATAGGATTTGGTGTAGTTTTGAATAGCAAGGTTATTAATATTGGCAAGTCCTCGGCTACTTGCCAGCCAAAGCAAACCTTCTTGATCAATAAGAAAATCCTGAAGCAAAAAAACCCCAAAAATATCTTGCGAATCGATGATCAGTGATCGTGATGCTCCAAGTCTTCTTTTTCTAAGACTTGAATTGAAATGGTAAAAAACACTCCCCGAGTGAAAACTCAATCCATATAAGTCAGTATCATAAGGGTATGGATAAGTAAAATCCCGATCTACAAGCTTTTCAGGTTGATTTTCATAGGGACCACTTGCTAGGTAGCCGTTGCCCAAAAAATAAAACTCTCCAGTTGCTGGGTTTTCCATGACCATAGCAGGAGGAGAGGGAAGCGGTAGACCCTTAAGTGGGTAAGGCTTCCATTCTCCACCACTTAAAACCAAGGGCTCTTTACCAAGAAAATAAAATACGGGTGAGACAGCAGTTCCTCCAAGAAAAGATAACTTGGAGTTGATTTTATCAGGATCGGAAAGCATTATAAACCTCCCTTCTTCACGAGAATAATTCAAGCCTTCAGAAGTATTTATGACAAATTCCTTATCACTACCTTTCCCTCTGCTTAGAAATTGTATAAAACTAAACTGAGGTGAATTATCTATTTCCGTAAAAAAGACTTCTTCCCAAGTCCCATAACCACCCTTGAAAAATCGCATTTGTCCCCGGTCATTATACAACCACACGCTTCCGTCCTCATCAATATGCAAAGCGATTTGGTAGTCAAATTTGGCATTTAGGCTATCTGGCAAGGAATAAGTTTGAATTCCATCTGAAAAAAAAACGCCTCGAGTGGTGGAAAACCAAATTCTACCCAAGGTATCCTGCTCCACTTGAAAAATATTTTGCACCGGCAATCTTACTCCTTTGGGATTGGTATCATACTGAAAAGACTGCCCCATTCCTGCCAAAGGGAATATTAAAAAGAAAATGAGGTAGATATCAAACAATCGTTTCATAAGCCCTAAGATAGAAAAAGATCAGAATCGTAATTTTGAATGCATATTGTTTTACATTTCTTTTTGTCAGCGGGTGCTTTCTTTTATTTTTGTGCCAAACTTTATCTAAGCAAGCATGAGTGTACTAGTCAATAAAAACTCCAAAGTAATTGTACAGGGATTTACCGGTTCTGAAGGTTCTTTCCACGCCCAGCAAATGATCGAATACGGCACCCAAGTAGTAGGTGGTGTGACTCCAGGTAAAGGAGGTTCCATGCATTTAGGCAAACCGGTATTCAACTCCGTCGAAGAGGCTGTGGCAGAGACTGGTGCAGACACATCCATTATTTTTGTACCACCTGCTTTTGCAGCAGACGCTATCATGGAAGCAGCAGATGCTGGAATCAAGGTAATCATTGCCATCACAGAGGGAATTCCTGTGGCTGACATGATGAAGGCCAAGCCATACATCAAAGAGCGTGGAGCTGTTTTGATCGGTCCAAACTGCCCTGGAGTTATCACACCAGGAGAAGCAAAAGTAGGTATTATGCCAGGTTTTGTATTCAAAAAAGGTAGAATCGGTATCGTATCCAAGTCAGGAACTTTGACCTACGAAGCTGCTGACCAAGTAGCAAAAGCCGGTCTTGGTGTATCTACTGCCATCGGAATCGGCGGAGACCCAATCATTGGTACTTCGACCAAGCAGGCTGTAGAAATGCTGATGAATGACCCAGAGACAGATGCTATCGTCATGATTGGTGAAATCGGCGGAAACTACGAAGCTGAAGCGGCTAAGTGGATCCGGGAAACAGGTAATAAGAAGCCAGTCGTAGGATTTATCGCTGGACAGACTGCACCTCCAGGACGTAGAATGGGCCATGCCGGTGCTATCATCGGTGGAGCGGACGATACAGCAGCTGCCAAAATGCGCATCATGAAAGAAAACGGAATTTACGTTGCAGAGTCTCCAGCAGAGATCGGCGCAACCATGGCTAAAGCCCTAGGGGTAAACGCATGATAAATGTATGATGTCCGATGTTTGATTTCGGATGTTTTGAAAGCCGCTTCGATTGATTTCGGGGCGGTTTTTTTATGATTTGACCAAGTCTGATTTTTCAATATTCAAATCACTACCTTTGCGGCATCAATTCATTTACCTATGATCTCAGTAGATAACGTCGCGGTCATTCACAGCGGCAGCACCCTTTTCAGCAATGTTTCTTTTGCCATCAATCCAAATGATAAAATCGCCCTGATGGGTAAAAACGGAGCCGGCAAATCTACTCTATTGAAAATCATAGCCGGGGAGACCAAGCCAAGTTCCGGGGCTGTTTCCGCACCAAAGGACTTCGTCGTCGCATACCTTCCGCAGCACCTCCTTACTTCAGATGACTGCACAGTGGCTGAGGAAACTGCCAAGGCCTTTTCAAGCTATCTTAATATGAAATCTGAAATCGACCGGATCAATCAAGAGTTGACCGAACGTACAGACTATGAATCGGAAGATTATTACAAGCTGATTGAAAAGGTTTCGGACCTCAGCGAGAAATTCTACGCAATCGAAGAAATTAACTATGAGGCAGAGGTGGAAAAAGTATTATTGGGATTAGGATTTGAAAGAGAAGATCTAACCCGATCTACTTCTGAGTTTTCGGGAGGATGGAGAATGCGCATCGAGTTGGCAAAAATCTTACTACAAGATCCAGATCTTATCCTCCTAGACGAACCCACCAACCATTTGGATATTGAGTCAATTCAATGGTTGGAAGATTTTCTAATGAATAAGGCCAAAGCAGTAGTGGTTATTTCTCACGACCGGGCTTTTGTAGATAATATCACCACCCGAACGATCGAGGTGACTATGGGTAGAATCTATGATTACAAAGCCAAATATTCCCACTATTTGGAACTTAGGAAAGAAAGAAGAGAGCAGCAGCAAAAGCATTACGAAGAGCAGCAGCGCTTTATCGCTGAGACTACAGAATTCATTGAACGGTTCAAAGGCACCTATTCCAAAACCCTTCAGGTACAGTCTCGGGTTAAAATGCTCGAAAAACTGGAGTTAATCGAAGTGGATGAAGTAGACACCTCTGCTTTAAAGCTTCGTTTCCCTCCTTCTCCCCGTTCAGGCAAGTATCCTGTAATTGTAGAGGAATTGAGCAAATCCTACGGAGACCATGTGGTCTTTAAAGATGCTTCCATGACCATCGAGCAAGGACAAAAAGTAGCTTTTGTCGGGAAAAATGGAGAAGGAAAATCTACTATGATCAAAGCGATCATGGGAGAGATTGATGTAGAAGGAAAGTGCGAATTGGGACATAATGCCCTAGTAGGATACTTTGCCCAAAATCAAGCTTCCCTTTTGGATGAGAGTCTAACCATCTTCGAGACAATCGACCAGATTGCTGTAGGAGAAATCCGAACCAAAATCAAGGATTTGCTAGGAGCCTTTATGTTTAAGGGAGATGATATCAACAAAAAAGTCAAGGTGCTCTCTGGCGGGGAAAAGACTCGGTTGGCAATGATCAAATTGTTATTGGAACCAGTGAACCTTTTGATTTTGGATGAGCCTACCAATCACCTGGATATGCGCACCAAAGATATCATCAAAGATGCATTGAAGGCTTTTGATGGCACACTCATAGTCGTGTCGCATGACCGGGACTTTTTAGATGGCTTGGTGAACAAGGTGTTTGAATTTGGGAATAAACGAGTTCGAGAGCACTTCGAAGACATCAATGGCTTTCTGCGCAATAAAAAAATTGAAAATCTGAAAGAAGTAGAAAGGTGAAATATGGTAAACTATAAGAGGTAAATAGTGTCGTAAACTATTCACCTCTTTAGCTTTACCGAAAATTATTTCATGGGTGAGAAAGGAAGTGCTTTTAAATAAACCGCATCCACTCGCTCAACGATTTTTCCATTTTCCTCAGAAGCATCCCTTGCTTTAATCCAATCTGGATCTTTTCTGAAATTATCAAATGCTTGGTCAAATTGTCCCCGGTCACGGTGTCCTAGCAAATAAACCAATTTGGGTTGAGACCCATCATTTTCCTCCGTCAAAAAATAGGGATAGTTGATTAGGCCCTGCTTCTCGAATAAAGCTTGGGTATGATTTTTAAAACGCTTTTGAATATCATCAATCTTTCCATCATAGCAGTAATAAGTTCGCAATTGAAAAATACCGGATTTTTGATTGAAATCACCTTCATTTAGACCAGATGCTAAAGTCATAAACTGCTCCTCAATTTTAGCGACCAAGGGACCATTTTCTCTTGACTTTTCGTAAGCAGCTTTCCAGTCAGGATCATTCAGAAAGATCTGCCACATTCGATCGCGGGAGGCTTTGTCCGGATATCCAAGGATGTAGTAGAGCTTATTTTCATCATTTTCCACCGGTTCAAAATAAGCCACATTCGTCATCCCGGCTTTTTCAAAAAGACCCATCGTATGGTTCTTAAACCGGTTGATCAGATCCGGTAACTTCCCCTCATGTGCGGTGTAAATTCTTAGCTCGAAATAGGTGGCGTTTTTTAGAGGCGATTCCTGTGCTAAAACAGGTACTGAAAATAAGAGGAAGAGTAGGGTGAGAAGCTTAAGTTTCATCTTTTAAATGGGATTGGTTTGACAAATCAAAGTAGGGTATTCAATCCATAAAAAAAAGAAGTCTTTTTTACCTCTTACACTAATCAATTTGAAATAGTCAAAAGCATCTAGCTTGCTCCAAAAAGAGGTGGAAAATAGTAGTTTCTACAGATGATTTCATCCTATAAAAAGCCCCAAAAATAGAATCTTTTTGGGGCTTCCGCTTCTTCAATTTAACAACACAGGTTTAGAAACTGTGATGAAGACTCAACTGAGTCTGTCCTTTACTCCACTGTGAGGTAGTTTGATTCATCCAACCTACCTGAAGGCGAAGATTGTCCCGAAGGCCAAACCCCAGCCCTAAATAGGTACGGTTTCGATCGAATCGCTCCACCATGCGCCCATCTCCTATATCAGTCTGTCCATTAATGAATATTTCATTGTAAAGCGCTGCATAAAGTGCATTCTTCCTCAACTCCGTTCCGTTGATGGGAACATTGATAAACAAATTGTACCGGTATCGAGTCCTGAAGTCTTGATTTTGAACCCACCGCTGTTCATACCGAAATCGGTGTGTCAAATACACCCGATTACCTAGCTTTTGGGGCAGGAGAGCCTCTTGATAAATTCGGTTTTCAGGAGTAGTAGCATCACCTTCCCCAAATTCGCCGGAGGATATAAAGGCATAACCTAGCGTAAACATCACATTCGTATTCTTGGGTGTATAAGTGAATCCAGTCCGAAGTAATATTTGTTCCAAGTCTGAACCCATATTCCAATATCGAAACTGATAGTCTCCTTGGATTCCAAATTGACTGTCACCAAATTTCTTATTGAAGAAATACATAAACCAAGCCCCCAATTGACTATCATCAACCTCAGTCTGCGCTCTACTAGAAATAGCCAAGCTCATCACCACACAAATCAACAATACCTTTTTCATATCACCTCGAATTAGCAGCCGACCAAATGCCAGCTGCATTGATGGAATTAGTTGAATTTTGGAAGTGAGGTGATCGTCTCCTCGATGAAATGCACATAGCCAGACTGCAGATTGTATACAGCTCCTACAATCAGGACTTCGCCCCAATCGGATTTTCTACTCAGTACCGGCTCTAATCCTCGCAATAAATTGACCTGCTCAATCACATTTTCTTTGACTGCATAATTGAGAGCTTCTTTTGCCGGTAGGTTTTCTGCTTTGGCACGCAGCGATGCTGGTTTTATCGCATTGATTAGCGTCACGACGTGACCCGGAGGATTTGCTGGCAATTTCATAGCTGCATCCACTGCACCACATGACTCATGACCCAATACTACTATTAGCTTGGTTTTCAAGACCTCCACCGCATATTCAATAGTCCCATAGGAAGCCTCAGCCATGACCTGCCCAGCAGTGCGTGTGATAAAAAGATCCCCTACTCCTTGGTCAAAGATAATTTCGTTTGGCACTCTGCTATCGGCACATCCAATGATGACCGCAAAAGGCGACTGTCCGGCTTCATTGCTCTTCAAATCAGCATCTGTTTGTCTTGGCCTAATGCTCTTATCTTCAGCAAAACGCCTATTCCCATAGATCAATTTTTTTAAACCATAATAGGGATCCAGGTAGGCGCTGTCGCGATCTGCAAAATATTGCCCCGCTTCAAGTCCTAATCCTTTTTGAACCGTGGATGAAAGCTCCTGTCCATTTACCAGGGGAATGATTGCCAAATAGAATATGATAATTAGAAATAAACTTTTAAATAGATTTTTCATTTTGAAAATATTAATTAGTTGATTTAGGAAAATGCAAAACCTCCCAATGCCTTAAATCAGGTATTGGTACGTTTCAAAAAAGAGATGAAATCAAACTAATTCAGGAGGGAAATCTATGGATATTCTTGCACCATCAGGAATTGAAAAAATCACATTTGTGGAAGTTGATAGCTCCACACAAAAGGCTCTAAAAAGCTCGTTACTGGAGAAATCGGAGTAGAAATTTGATTTCTCTTTAGAATCTTTTTTTTCCTCTTCACCATCCAAGTTTTCCACTAGTTGAATAGAAAAGATGCTGTTTTCAGCATCTGAAACACTAATGGAACTCGTCAAAACGGGAATCAAAATCAGAAAAGAAAAGAAAAGAGCTAAACGCATATTTTTTATTCGAGTAATAAAGAACCTTTATGTATTGAAAAAGTTTCTAACAATCATAATTATTTTGAATCCAACAAAAAAGCCACTTCTCTGGAAGTGGCTTTTGAATAAGTTGCTTTTGGATTCTAATACCTCAAGCTTTTAAGATAAGCAATGCTTTTGGGTAGTGCTTCAAGCTCATGATCGCTTTCATCCTCGATAAACATGTGCTTGATTCCGATTTTGTTTGCCTCTCGAAGGATACTCGGAAAATCCAACTCCCCCTCACCCAAAGGAACATCATTTTCAGGACCGGTCAAACCAGTCATATCTTTGGGAGCATCCTTCCGGAAGTCTTTCAAGTGCAAGGATACCCAACGCTTCCCATACTTTTTGAGCAAAGAAGCTGGGTCCGCTCCACCAAAATGAGTCCACATCACGTCCATCTGAAGCGCTACGTATTCAGGATTGGTATTCTTCACTAAATAGTCGAAGAGCGTTTCTCCTTCATAAGGCTGAAATTCATAGCCATGAACATGATATTTGAAGATCAATCCATTTTCCTTCAATACCTCTCCTCCCTTATTGAAAGCTTCAATAGCCCGATCAGCATCCTCTTTGGAAAATTGTCCTCGCTGATGGGGAATCCAGGCGCACATTACATATTTAACACCTAAGGCTTTGGCTCGCTCTGCTACTGCCTGAGGATTCGACTCCAATTGTTCAAAACCAGTGCCTGTAGAGGGAATGGAAATCCCTCGGGAGTTCAACATTGCTTTAAATTCATCGGGGCTAACTCCATTGGGAACACCTCCCTCATATTCTTTGAAGCCCATCTCCTGAATAATATCCAGGGTCTCCGAAATTCCATTTTCCCATTGGTTGCGAAAGGTATAAGCCGCAATTCCAAGTGGGACCTGAAACATAGGATCTCCCTTTTTTTGGGCTAAAGATTCCTTTGGCAAGGTTGTCATTCCGCCTAAAAGACAAAGTACCAAAAGTAGATTTTTCATTTGCTGGGGGTTAAGGGTTTAAAGGAAGTACATCTTCTTACAAATTCTGTTTCTTTAGCTCCTCTACGGCGTAATTCGCTGCTCTAGCCGTCAAGGTCATAAACATGAGTGTCGGATTCTGTGTACTGGTACTAGTCATACAAGCTCCATCTGTCACAAATACATTAGGACAGGCATGAAGCTGATTGAATTCATTTAGAAGTGATGTTTTGGGATCTCTCCCCATTCTTACTCCACCCATTTCATGAATATCAGATCCAGGAGGAGCTTTGGTATCCGTCACATTAATATTTTTGAAACCCATGCGCTCATACATCTCAGACTGCTGCTCGAGAAAATCCTGAGTCATTTTATCATCATTTTCGGTCCACTCGACTGACATAATGATTTTTGGAATTCCATACTTATCGGTTTCAGTTTCGCTCAATCTCATATGATTAGACTCAATCGGAATGACTTCTCCCTGCATCCAAGCTGCCATGGTCCAAACACCATATTGCCTGTTGAGAAGATTATCTCTCAACTGATGACCTATTCCTGAAGTGTCGGTATCTACCCTTCTTCCTCCTGCCATTCCTATTGCATAGCCGCGGAGGAAATCAGTGTCTTGCCTGAAGACATTGCGAAACCTAGGTACATAGGCATGGCCGGGATGCCTTCCCTCAGTAGCTTGATCAAAAAACCCTTCGAAAGAGGCATTTCCTTTACCCCTATAATTATGACAAGCCATAAACTTACCCATCAATCCATTATCATTTCCAAGTCCATTTGGAAAACGGCTTGATTTAGAGTTTAGCAGGATAGCATTAGAGTTAATGGTAGAAGCGTTGACAAATATTATTTTGGAATAAAATTCCGTAGCCTCCTTAGTATGTCGGTCTATTATCCGAACACCGATTGCTCGTCCCTTTTCCTCATCATAAATAATCGACTCAACTACAGAGTCTGGACGAATAGTCAAATTTCCAGTCTTTTCTGCCCAAGGCAAAGTGGATGCATTTGCTGAAAAATAGCCCCCATAGATGCAGCCTCGATTACACATATTCTGATGCTGGCACTTGTTTCTCCCTTGCTGCTTGTGTATTTCCTGCGGGTCGGTCAGGTGTGCACATCTTCCTTGGATCAAATGCCGATCACCATAAATGCTTTTCAGCTGCTCGCTGTAATATTTTTCGATACAACTTAATTCAAAACCTGGCTGAACAATCTGATCAGGAAGCTCCGGCAGACCATCCTTCGAGCCACAAAAACCTACGAAACGCTCCACATGATTGTACCAAGGCTCCAAGTCTTTGTATCGAATAGGCCAATCAACCGCATAGCCATCCCTTGCAGGACCTTCTAGATCATAGTCAGACCAGCGCTGAGTCCCTCTAGCCCAAAGCAAGGATTTCCCCCCAACATGATATCCCCGAAACCAACGAAAAGGCTTCTCTTCAATGATTGGTTGTTCATCTTCTGCCAGAGCCCAATGCATCGTCTCCTCTCTTCCCCAACGTGCTGCACCTATCCCGGATCTTTTTTCTATGGGCACTGTACCTCTAAACTCAAATTCCCATGGTGCCTTAGATGCTGTAGGATAATCTTCAATATGCCTGACCATTCGTCCTCTTTCCAGAACCAAGGTCTTTAATCCATTTTCGCAAAGTTCCTTCGCTGCCCAGCCACCGCTGGCACCAGAGCCAATTACGATTGCATCATAGGTTGTTTCGGACTTTGCTTTTGTATTCAGATTTGCCATTTTCAGCGGATTGATAAGGATTGATAAATAACCAAAATTCAAAACATTATACTATCAATAAACCGCAAAAGGTAAAAAAATCCTGACAAACGGGTTTAGACAGAAAGAATAAAAAAAGCGGAAAGCAACCTTTGAAGTCACTCTCCGCTTCACAGTCAATTACCGTAGTACTTGACTGCGTCAAGATAAGTATTAGACGAAGTCTAATTGCTTAGAGCTTCTATCTCAGTTATCCAATGGACAGCCACTTCTACAGACAAACCTTGCGGTCTTTTAACCTAGCCATTTCGATTTTCCGAAAAAAACCGATAGGCTCTGTAAGTCCTTGATGCAGCAAATTGACATTGCTGTCAACCTCGCAGGTCGCCTCACTTTCGCAAGGCTTTGTGAATCATTAAAGTCAGATTAATCCAACTAACCTAGACTCCCCTAAACAACTTTAGATTGCTCTTCATTGTGACCCTTGATGGCCAATAGGTGAATGGAGTCAAGCCTCTGTGCTAGGCACTGGGCTGTGGTCTTTGATCACTACCGCGAACTTGCAAGTTTACTTCCAAAGAAGCATTCCAACAAGATCCAAATTTCAAACTGATATTTAGGACTTAATCCTAATATTTTACTTTCTTGATGAAATAAAATTGTTGATTATTTCACTAAACGACAAATATTCAGAATAATATTTTTTAACAATTTATCCCCCAAAAAGACATGAATTATAAACAACTTACACACAAAATTTCAGCTGTTTTCCACAATATTCAGCTTTCAAAAAATACAGGTGATTATTGATGATTTATGAGGACAAGTCCTTCTCCAAAAAGAATATATTTCCAGCATCACTATCCACTTCAAAACCCAGGCTCAGCTCAAGTTGATCGGCTATTTTCTTACATAGAGGCAAACCAAGACCAGTTCCTTTTTCTGAGCGTGTACCAAGAGAACTTTTTACCTTAAATTCAAAAATATCTCCATGAAGATTTTCGGGAATAGGGTGTCCAGGGTTAAAAATTCTCCATTCAATCTTCTCCTTGCTGACTTGGGCTTTGACCTCAATATTTTCACCGGTCGGAGTAAATTTAACTGCATTATCCAATAGGTTTTTCAAAATAATCTTGACTTCATTCACCTCTAAATCACAGACCAAATTCTCCCCTAGTTTTTGAAGAACTATCTGCTGCCCTTTTCGATGAGCAGGCACTCTCATTGCATCGACGATCTCTTCTGTGAGCTCATGGACATTTATGGGACTCTTTTGAGCCTTTGTACCATCCATTTCGGCCATTACCCAGCCCAAAGTATTATTTAAAATCCGATTGAGATGCACCGATTGGTTTTTCAAATCTCCCAAAATCAAATTGACTTCGTCCTGATCAAAAAGTCCTTGATCCACCATTTCTAGTGTAGACTGAAGTACTGCAACAGGACTTTTCAAGTCATGGGAAAGTAAAGCCAATAGTTGATTTTTCTTAAGATTCAAGTCCTCGAGTTTCTTAAGAGCTTCATCTTTTTCCTTCTGAACCTTCAAAAGAGCCGCATTTTGAATGCTGTAATTCTTTAAGAGCACGTAGATACCGAGAAAAATAAATAATCCACACCAAAGAATAGTGATCCAATGGTCCCAAAATAAATTTTCAAGGCTTGAATATTGAGAATCAACCACATACCATCCGCTTACCTCTCCATAAAAAAGTAGACTGTATAGAAGAAAGGTGAATCCCAGCCAAAAAAACCGCTGCCAACCTCGGATCAATATTGCCGTGACGGCAGAAAAAATAAAAATAGTATATAAAGTAGGACCACGAAATCCTTCATTATTTGGATAGTTTATTGACGCAATTAGTAGCCCAAGCAGAAGCATCGCCTGAATAATCTGCTGATGCCAACCCCATCTCCGCATAGCCCAATACCCTGTCAAAAAAGGTATGGCAAATGAGAGCTTGATAATGATAATGAAACTGGATAGACCTATAAAAAAATCACTGAAACCTAAAACAATCATTAAGACCCCTGCCAACAAAGCAAATATTTCAGCAGACTTGTCTTGTAGCTTGACTAGATCACCTTTTACCCCCTCCGAATCAAAAAAACCAAATCGCACCTACTTATTTTTTTTCAGAAAATAAAACTAACAAGAAAAATAGATTTTCAAACTATTGAAATATTATTCATAGTTATTGTTTGATTATTTTATCGATTGGAATGAAATGCAACCCGGTTTCCTTCAGAATCAATGATTACTCCCATATAGCCAATATCTGGAGCGATCATCCTTTTTGGAATCTCCACTTTTCCTCCAGCAGCCTCCACTTTGGAAAGCTCCACCGCACAATCATCCACACCAAAATAAACCAAAACCCCAGCTTTTGGACTTATTTCATAAAACTCCTGGTGATAAACTAGACTTCCTGATGCTCCACCCTGTTCCGGATCGAATGGAAACCAAGCCATTTGAAAATCATCAATCACCTGCTTGGATAGTTCGCACTCGAAAACCTCCTGATAAAATGAGATAGCCCTATCCATATCCTGAACGGGTATTTCAAACCACTGAACGCTGACCGATTTCATAATTGAAAGATTTAATTTTTGAATTGAGCTAACCAATCAGGTTAACAAAGCTTAAATAGACACTATCTACACCCTAGTCAATTTGATTGGATAGGTTTTTCCCGCATTCCATTGGCAGACGTATATATTTTCATCCTGATCAATACATACATCGTGGCAATGCTTAAATACAGGCTCCGCTTGCTTCATTAATTGAAGTTCACCGTCCCGATATTCAGGCTCTGATCCTCCTGGATTCGAAACCACCCTATTATCCTTATCCAAAATAGTTACAAAGCCAGAATCAGGCGTTTGCTCCAAGTATCTGAGCCTAGACCAACAAACTCCAGCATATAGATTTTCGCCATGAATTACCGGTCTGCAGACAAAAGCACCCGGTAAAAATATGGTCTCCATATATTCTCCATTAAGGCTGAACCGCTTAAATGAATTATGACCTCTAGAAGTACAGATCAAAGTCGGGCTTTTACCATTTCGCTGGTCTACAGCAATTCCATGAGCAGTACTGAATTGATGGTCTTCGGATCCAGGACCTCCAAACTTTCTGATAAAATTTCCATCCGAATCATAATGAAGAAAGTACTGCGATCCATATCCATCAGCTACATACAAATGCCCGTTGGGCGCTACGGCCGTTTCAGTTGGAGTCCAACGCATTTCACTTTCATAAATCCCTTCTTTTCTTGGGTCTACCAGTTCTGAAACTACCGTTCCATTCAGCGTAGTTTTAATCACCCTTCCTCCATTATCAGAGATCCACAGATATTCAGCATCTCCTTCATCGATTAGCGTCAAGCCATGTGCAGCCTGTAGACCTAGAGTCCAAGTATCCAAAAGCTTACCGGATTGATCATAAACAATGACATTATTCTTGGGCTCGTCTGTCAAAAGAATCATTCGCCCCTTTCGATCCATCACCATCTCATGACAATTGACCACCGGAAACTTATCCGGATCAAGATCTCCCCATTTGGAGTCAATCTTGTAGCGAAAATCGCCATGTCCAAGAATTTTATCTTTTGATTGAAATAATGAAAGATCAGGTCGGATGGTCATAGACAAGCCTAAGAGCGAGGAGTTTTGAATAAATTTTCTTCTGGATATCATAATTTTACCTAACAATTTATAGCTAATTAATGAAAAATCAGCATTTTGAGGATTATGAAATTAATTTTTCTAAAATTTACTATTTCTCAATAAACTAAACCCGAAAATGAAACTCAAAAGCCTATTACTCTCACTTCTACTTGCAGTTCCGGCCTGGTCATTTGCTCAGGAAATCGGCATTCAGACTTACTCTCTCCGCAATCAATTACCCAATGATCCTGAGAAATACTATAGAATGATTGCCGACTGGGGCATACGTGCAATTGAAGGAGGAGGAATGTATGGCATGTCTCAGGAGAAATATGATCAGGTTTTCCAAGAAAACAATCTCCGAATAATTGGAGTAGGCGCAGATTATAATCAATTGCTTCGAGATCCCGCGCCAATCATTGCTGAAGCCAAAAAACACGGTGCCAAATACGCTACTTGTTATTGGATTCCTCACCAAGAGGGGCCTATTTCTCTGGATGAAATAAAAGTTGCTACAGCGCTTTTCAATGAGGTGGGCAAAACATTTAAGGAAGAAGGAATCACGCTACTTTACCATCCTCATGGCTATGAATTCTCGCCTGCCGGCAAAGGCGTCGTATTAGACTGGATGCTGGATAATGCAGAAAATTTTGCTTTCAATATGGATATTTATTGGGTAAAAATGGGCGGGGGAGATCCTCTAAAAATCATGAAAAAACATAAGGGAAAATTCCCAATGCTTCACCTAAAGGACCGACAAATTGGAACTCCCAATAGCATGGATGGCCGCGCGGATGTTGAGACAAATGTTGTCCTAGGTACCGGAGATGTAGGTCTTGCAAAAATCATCAAAGAAGCACAAAAGCAAGGCACCAAATACCTAGTCATAGAAGATGAAAGTAGCCGCTCTGTGGAGCAGATCCCTCAATCAGTTGCTTTTATTCAAAGTATCTTGAAGTAATTTAATTCGAAGCTAGCAATGGTACCAATAACATAAGTGCTTTTGCTTTACTGCCTGGATGACCGATGACCGATGAAGATAAAATTTGAAACCTGATATTACCTAAAGTCAGTTCTACTATCACCAAGAAAAATAAGCTCCTTACTTTATAGACCAAAAAGTGAAGGCAACCAAAGACTAATTTGCGGAAACAGCATGATTAAAATCAAGGCCAACACCATCGCCAAAAAGAAAGGTAGAAGGGGCTTGATTACTTTTTCGATACTCGTCTGAGCTATCCCCACACCGATAAAGAGAATAGAACCTACCGGAGGTGTACATAATCCTATGCAAAGGTTGAGCACCATCATGATCCCAAAATGAACTGGATCAACTCCCAACTCAGTCACCACCGGAAGGAATATGGGGGTAAAAATCAATACTGCCGGAGTCATATCCATAAATATCCCGACAAAGAGTAAAATCAGGTTAATCAGGATCAAAATCACAATAATATTATCGCTCAGTGAAAGTAGTGAATTGGCGATTTGTTGTGGGATTTCCTCAGCAGACATGACCCAAGACATTGCCATGGAAGTGGCTATCAGGAGCATGACCACTGCGGTGGTCTCCGCTGACTTGAGCAAAACACTAGGTAGGTCGGAAACTTTCAATTCTCGGTATATCATCGACAAACCCAAAGCATAAAGCACTGCAATGGCTGAAGCTTCAGTAGCAGTGAACACACCGGCTACTATCCCACCAATGACCACCACCAAGAGCAACAAACTCGGAATAGCTTTCCAAAAAGTAGAAAGTAAATGCTTAAAACTTGAAGACTCACCAGCTGGTAGCTTTTTGATTTTGACCATGACAGCCCCAGTAATCATCAGCATCAAGCCCACCAATAAGCCGGGTAAATAACCCGCTACAAATAGCGCTGCCACCGACACACCTCCCGAAGCTAAAGAATAGACAATTAGTACATTAGACGGCGGAATAATTAAGCCCGTTGTGGAACTCGTGATATTGACAGCGGCCCCCAATTCCTTTGGATAGCCCTCTTTTTCCATTCGCTTTCCGAGGATTCCTCCCATCGAGGAAGCTGCCGCCACGGCCGAACCTGCGATAGCTCCCATGAGCATGGCCGCAATTACATTCACGTGAAGCAGACCACCGGGTAATTTCCCAGTCATTGCTTTGGCAAATTCAATCAAGCGATTGGCAATTCCTCCTCGGTTCATCAACTCCCCAGCCAATATAAAAAAGGGAATTGCAAGCAGAGAAAAGCTATCCAACCCTGTCCCCATTCGCTGTGCTATAGTCGTAGCCGCAGGCATTGCTGAGACAGTCACCAGCAATGTCAGTAAACTTGAAAGTCCCAAGCTCCAAGCTACAGGAACTCCGATTCCCAAAAAGAACAAAAAGGAAAAGACTAAAACCAAAATACTCAAAGTCTCCATATCAGTCTGCTTTGGGGTTTGATAATAAATATTGAATGGCCAAAGCCTGATAGTACATTACCAAAAGTCCGCTGAAAGGAACGATCATATAGACGTAGGCTAAGGAAATCTTCAAGGCTGCAGATGTCTGGCCCAAAGTGAAGGTGATGTAGACCAAATTGATCCCTCCGATCACCATAGCTGCTAATGCAAAAATCAAGACCAGAAAATGAATTAAAACCTTGGTCTTTCTTCGATTCTCCTCATTCATCTTGTTCATCAGAATATCTATCGCCAAATGCTCATCCTTACCCGCCACATAAGCAGCCCCAAGCATTCCGACCCAAATGAGCATATACCGGGCTAGTTCATCCGTGAAGGAACTCGGATTTTGGAAAACATAACGAGATGCTACCTGCCAGCTTACATTGATGACCATCAAAGCCATCAACAATACCAAGGCATGGGCAATGACAGAGTCAATTCGGTTTTTCAGTCGGGATCCCTGCATGCTATTGGATTTTTTGGATCTCTTGAATGATTTGATAGATTTCAGGATCATCAGTTTTCAAAGCCTCATACATAGGTTGAACCGCCTGACGAAAAGGCTCCTTATCTGGATAAGAAATGACCACTCCGGCTTTTTCGAGTTCTTCCAAAGATTTTTGAGTAGATGCCTCCCAAAGCTCGTATTGGTAAAGAGCAGATTCATCAGCTGCCTCTTGAAGCCATTGCTGTTCTTGCTCATTAAGACTATTCCAAACTTTCGTACTGACGATGACTACATCAGGCAAAGCGGTGTGTTCATTCATGCTGTAATACCCACAAACTTCATAGTGCTTTGATGTATATAGACTGGGCGGATTATTTTCTGCACCATCCACTATCCCCTGCTGAAGAGCGGTGTAGAGTTCACCGTAGGCAACGGGCGTTGGGGATCCTCCCATAGCTCGCACCATATTGGTGGCCATGTTGGACTCCATCACTCTCACTTTTAGTCCTTTCAGATCTTCCGGTTTCTCAATGGGCCTGTCTTTGGAATAAAAACTCCGCTTGCCCGCATCGTAAAAGCAGAGCCCTCGTAACCAATATTTTTCAGCTCCCAAAAGGAGGCTTTTTCCGATATCACCTCGTAAAACCTTGGTCAAATGCTCATCATCCCTAAAAAGAAAAGGCACCCCCAAAACTTGCATCATAGGAGCAAATCCCTCCAAAGCTGCCGATGACACCTTGGTCATGCCTAAACTACCTATTTGCAATAGCTCAACCAGCTCCCTTTCTGTGCCAAGCTGCTGATTGGGATACACTTTTATTTTGAGCCTGCCATTTGATTTCTCTTCTACCCTTTTTGACAAAAAAAGCATCGCTTCGTGTACAGGATGGGAAGTCACCAAAGCGTGCCCCATCTTGATCACCCGGACATTGGTAGGTCCTGAGCAAGAAAGCGTCAATGAGCAGATAAAAAGGAATAAAGCTATTATTTTTTTGTACTGCATGAGTCATTTTGGGTTCTAGACAATAATACACTTTTTGACAGACTATTGATAAAGGAATTACGGAAACGATTTTCTGACTTTATCAAAAGCCCAAGCCATTTTACCACTGAATCACCAAATAGAAAACAGCCTATCGACTGAATCTGACCTGTATTTTCCCGAAAAGAAATTTATCTTGCTTCTCATTCTTACTATGGAAAAGCAATTCTTACAAATAGATCCTGCCGATAATGTGCTAGTGGCTCTGCAGATTTTGGAAAAAGGTGCAGAAATCCTCCACGATGGAAATATCATCCATCTTGAGGAAGAAATTCCAGCCAAACACAAATTTGCGATTCACCCTTTTGAGCCCGGTGATGAAGTCAAAATGTATGGAGTCTTAGTGGGTAAGGCTGTAAAGAGTATTCCAAAAGGAGGACTTTTGACTACAGAAAACATCAAGCATGAAGCTTCCTCATTCACTCATCGAAGCGCTCATTATCAGTGGAATGCTCCGGATGTATCCAAATTCGCTGAAAGGACTTTTGATGGATTTCACCGGGCAGACGGTCAGGTAGGAACTGCTAATTTTTGGCTAGTCATTCCCCTAGTTTTCTGTGAAAACCGGAATGTAGAAGTGATCAAAGATGCCTTTTTGGAAGAGTTGGGCTATGCCAAACCGAATCCCTACAAAGGCCTGGTGAAAAACCTGATCAATCAATATGAATCCAAGAAACCGACGGCTTCTGAATCAAATACTCAAACGGCCTCAAGCAGGACATTTCCTCAGGTAGATGGAATCAAATTCCTCACCCACCAAGGAGGTTGCGGGGGAACTCGCCAGGATGCAGAGGCTCTTTGTGCCTTGCTGGCTGGCTATATTCACCATCCAAATGTGGCAGGTGCTACAGTTTTGAGTCTGGGGTGCCAGCATGCCCAAGCAGCTATTCTCAAAGGAAAGCTTTACGAATTCAACCCGGCTTTTGATAAGCCATTGCTTGTTTTTGAACAGCAGCAGGAAGGAACAGAGCCTGCCCTATTATCCAAAGCCATCGAGGCTACCTTTTGGGGAATGGCGGAGGCAAACAAGCTTTCTCGAAAACCAGCCCCTCTATCCAAACTGAGTATCGGCTTGGAATGCGGAGGCTCAGACGGCTTTTCCGGTATCTCCGCAAATCCTGTTTTAGGGAGAGTTTCTGATTTGATCGTGGCATTGGGTGGCAAGGCAATTCTTTCTGAGTTTCCTGAGCTTTGTGGAGTAGAGCAAAACCTCATTGACCGATGTGTCAATGATCAGACGGCCGAGCGCTTTTCCAGCTTGATGAAAGCTTATTCTCAGGCCGCCGAAAAAGTGGGGTCTGGATTTGATATGAATCCCTCACCTGGAAATATCCGAGACGGCTTGATCACAGACGCTATCAAATCATGTGGAGCAGCAAAGAAAGGAGGCAACTCTCCGGTCACGGATGTATTGGACTATGGAGAATATGTCCAGAAACCCGGACTAAATCTACTCTGCACACCGGGAAATGATGTGGAAAGCACAACCGCTCTTGCTGGGGCAGGTGCCAATTTGATTTTATTTACTACTGGCTTGGGCACTCCCACCGGAAACCCCATCTGTCCAGTCCTCAAGGTATCGAGCAACGACCAGCTTGCACAACGAATGCCAGATATCATCGATTTCAATACCGGAGGAGTAATCACGGGAGAAAAGGCCATAGAGCAACTTGGCGAAGAACTTTTGGAGGAAATCATCGCTATAGCAAGTGGCAAAAAACTCACCAAAGCTATGATGCTAAATCAAGACGATTTTATCCCTTGGAAAAGAGGAGTTTCCCTTTAAATCTATGTCAAAACAAGAGCCTCCAATCAGAATCTTACAGGTCGGCAATGGAAACTTTCTTCGGGGCTTCCTCGATTGGATGATTCAAAAAGCCAATGAAAAAGGAGTTTGGGAAGGTGGAATTCACAGCATTCAGATTCATTCCACAGAAATTGACCAGCGAATGGTCCAGCAAGCAAATCAATTCCATGTCTGGACTGCTGGAATTGAAAAGGGAAAAAAAATCAACCTCATTGATAAAATCGACTGTGTAAAACGCTATACCTGCCTGACATCCGATTTCTCAGAATTAAAGCAGATCAGTCAATACCCCTCACTTGAATGGGTTATTTCCAATACCACTGAGGCTGGGATCAAATACGAAAAAGAGGTATTTCAAGCAGGAACTATCCCCAAAACCTTTCCGGCAAAAATGACGGCTTTGCTTTGGGAGCGCTTTCAATATTTCGGAGGGGACCCCGAGAAAGGATTGACTTTTTTACCCTGCGAATTGATAGCCAATAATGGTGGTCAACTCCAAGAAATCATACTCCAGTATGCCCGCGATTGGTCATTGGAGGAGGCTTTTACCGATTGGATTAAAAAGAGCTGTAAGTTTTGCAATACCCTGGTGGATCGAATCGTACCGGGGTTTCCAAAGGACAAAATCAATGAGCTCAGTGAAAGGCTAACCACAAAGGATAAATTGTTGGTCATGGCAGAACCTTATCATTTTTGGGCCATTGAGGGAGATGAGCAAGTCGAAAAGTCTCTCCCACTTCATCGCGCAGGATTAAACGTCCAATTTGTTGCAGATATCAAGCCTTTTCGGGAGCGAAAGGTTAGAATATTGAACGGTGCGCATTCTGCCTTGGTCCCTTTTGCTTATTTGCAGGGTCTTCGAACAGTTCGGGAATCGGTTGAAGATCCTAAGATTGGAAAGTGGCTGCGAGAGTTAGTTTTTGAGGAGATTGTCCCGCATGTTCCGCTAGACCAAGAAGAGACTCTCCGTTTCGCAGAGGCTGTGATGGAGCGCTTCGCCAATCCATTTATCCGACATGAACTTCTAAGCATTGCACTCAACCAAATTTCAAAATTCAAGGTTCGGGTACTTCCTTCCCTCTTGGACTATTTTGAAGAAAAAGGACAATGGCCCCAAAGACTCATGGAGTCATTTGCCTCAACGCTATTGTTTTACAAAGGACAGGTAGATGATCAGAAAATTCCGCTTAATGATGATCCTGAAATTTTGACCCTTTTTGAAGAGCTTTGGAAAAACAGTTCTGAGAAAGAGCTTGTCCAGAAAGTAATTTCTGAAGAAAAGCTTTGGGGAGAAAACTTATCACTTTATCAAGGGCTATCTGAAAGTTTGGAAAATGCACTTGAAAAGCTGCAGGCCGATTTAGGATTGCTTTAAAACGATGGGATTTTGCCGCAGCAACTTCACTAAAACTGTAAAAAGCTGAGCTTTTTGCTTTTGGAACTCTTCCGGCCTTTCAAAGAAATTTTCCAATGCCACTGCAAAAAACTCATGCGCATCGTGCCCTCCTCTTTTACGAAAAAAGTCATCTCTCCCTTCTTGAATCTGCTCCATTTCCATTTCCGATAGCTCCAAATACTCCGACCATAATTTGGGATGAAGAAAATTAATTTCATCATTAGACCGAATCCAATTTTCCAATTTAAGAGCATGGGCTACTTCATGAATCCCCAAATTAATCCCATCCTTTTCATCAGCTAAGCCTTTGGCAAAGCTTTTCCAAGAAAGGACGATGGCTCCATGCTTCGGATTAACTTCTCCAGCATGCTGCTGATTGGAAATGGTGGACAAGTAGGTATCTGGATAGATCAAAATATTTTGAAAATGGCGTAGGCGAAGTTCTTTAAAGCCAAAAACCACCTGTACGATAGTAGCCCCTATCAAGAGCTTCATCTCCTTTGTCACTTCTTTCAGTCCTCCTCGAGCATAAAAGCGTTTCTCTGTGAGGACAAGCTCCAACCGATGCTTGAATTCCTTTTGATGCTGGGGACGAAGTGACTTAAAATAGGGAAAAAATTTTCGGAGGGTTTCTAAATCTTGCTCCTCCAGTCTTTTTCGAAAAATATGCTTCCGGGCTCTATCAAGTCCTTCAAAAACATCTGATACAAGCCGAATAGTTAACCACATAGATAGAAGCGGTTGTCTTTATTGTATGATGTTTCGTCATCGCGAGTGAAACGAAGCGATCTCAACAGTAATTAAAGATATAATTAGATTAGATTGCTTCACTTCTTTCGCAATGACGAAAAGCCTTTTAAGACAACCACCATAGATTATTGTTTAACGAGCATAATTAACTGCACGCATTTCTCGAATGACCGTGATCTTGATCTGTCCAGGGTACTGCATCTCTTTTTCAATTTTTTGAGAAATATCGAATGAAAGCTTACCTGCCGTCTGATCGTCCACATGGTCTGCGTCCACCAAGACCCGGAGTTCACGACCTGCCTGCATCGCAAAGCATTTATTGACTCCATCAAAACCTAAAGCCATTTCTTCCAACTCTTTCAGACGCTTGATATAGCTATCCATAATCTCCCGACGAGCTCCAGGTCTAGAACCTGATATGGCATCAGAGGCCTGGACAATTGGTGAAATCATAGAAGTCATCTCGATCTCATCGTGGTGGGCACCGATGGCATTGCAAACCTCAGGATGTTCCTTATATCGCTTCGCAAGCTCCATTCCCAGGATAGCATGCGGAAGCTCTTGCTCTTCATGCCATACCTTTCCGATATCATGCAAAAGCCCTGCTCGCTTGGCAAGTTTCGCATTCAATCCCATCTCAGAAGCCATGATAGCAGCAAGCTTGGCAGTTTCGCGTGAATGTTGCAATAGGTTCTGACCGTAGGATGAACGGAAGCGCATCCTGCCAACCATTCGGATCAGCTCAGGATGCAATCCATGAACGCCCAAATCAATACAGGTACGCTCACCGATTTCCACGATTTCTTCTTCGATATTTTTCTCCGTTTTGGCGACCACTTCCTCGATACGTGCAGGGTGAATACGTCCATCCTGTACCAATCGGTGAAGGGAAAGTCTGGCAATCTCTCTTCTGACAGGATCAAATCCTGAAATAATAATCGCTTCTGGAGTATCATCCACGATGATTTCAACACCTGTAGCGGACTCTAGGGCTCGGATATTTCGACCTTCTCGTCCGATGATTTTTCCTTTGATGTCATCGCTTTCAATGTTGAAAACAGAAACACAGTTTTCTATAGCATGCTCGGTAGCCGTACGCTGAATAGTATCCAACACGATCTTTTTGGCTTGCTTGGTAGCAGAAAGTTTTGCCTCATCCAGAATATCCTTGATTTTAGAAGAAGCCTTACTCTGAGCCTCATCTGTAAGCATTTGAACCAATTGTTCTCTTGCTTCCTCGCGAGTCAATCCAGCAATTTTTTCTAAGTCTGCAATTCGTTGATTCGTCACTCGATCGAGTTCTTCTTTCTTCACACGAACAGCATTCAACTGTGCGTCGAGATTTTCCTTTTTACTGTCGAGTTCCGCTTCTTTTCGCTTGACCTGCTCCAGTTCTTTGGATAAATGCTGCTCCCGTTGCTTGAGTTTATTCTCATTGGTGCTGAGAATATTTTTCTTATTAGAAAACTCCTCATCAAACTCAGATTTGAGCTTGAGATACTTTTCCTTGGCTTCTAGAATCTTGTCTTTCTTGAGTGATTCGGCAGAAATTTCCGCCTCTCTGAGCATGGATTTGACTTTTTCTTTCGTCTCCTCCTCTAGTTTCTGATGCTTATTTTTAATAAAAACGCTTGCAAGCGCAGCTCCTGCACCCAGACCCACCAGGCCGGCCAGGATAATATATAACACTTCTCCCATAGGTATTTTGGTATTTATTAGACCTTTTGGGAATCCTCAAACTCGGAAAAATCAGTGGGAATCAAAGAATTATATGGCTTTGGAAAGTAGGGAATTGACATGGGCAATACTGGCACGAATGTGCTCACTATCTTCTTGATTGACCGCATTGGTCTCCAAGGACTCAACCATGCAGTCAAAAGCGACCATGGCAAGCAAATCCTGATTGTCGTCTAGTCCAAACTCCGATTTATACTTCCTCAGTTTTTCATTTATCAACTTACCGGCATGCCTGATTTTGGCTTCATCCTCCTGAGTCACCCGCATGGGGTACTCTCGGTCTCCGATTTTGATGCGTATGGCAAGTGTCTCCATTTATTCTGATAAGTAATCGATCAGCTGATCGATCTCTTTTATATAATTATTGATTAATTCACTCATTTCGGCCGAATCCTCTGGATTCACCGTTCGGTTATCCACAATGTTAGTAATTTTAATCTTATTTTTAAAATTCTCGATTTCCTGCTCCCGCTGACTCAATTGACTTTCTACCTGCCCCAATTTCTCCTTCAATAATTGGTTTTCGGCAGCCAACTCACTGATTTTCAGACTAGCTTGACGAGCTAGTTTTTCCAGTTTTTGCAGTTCTTCTTGAATCATCTTTTAGCTTCGAATGACGGCCCCAACTTCATTTTGAAAGGCCTCCATTAATTTATGCATTGTTTTGTCAATTACCTTATCCGTCAGTGTTTTTTCCTGATCCTGAAGATGAAAGCTCAAGGCATAGGCTTTTTTGCCTGCATCAATTTTATCCCCTTGGTAGACATCAAAAACTCCAATACGCCGCAGTAACTTTCCACCTGCTTTTTCCGCGACCTCTTTCACTTTTGCATAGCTCACCGCTTTGTCAATCACCAACGAAAGATCCCTTCGCACTTCTGGGAATTTGGAAATCTCCGCATATTGCTTCAATCCGCTGGCTTTTTTGCAAAGCAAGTCCCAATCCAAATCTGCATACCATACTTCCTGCCGTACTTCAGTCATTTTCAAAAGTGAATCCTTCACCAAACCCAAGGTTCCCAGTTCCCTTTGGCCCAGCATAAGACGCAGACCATATTCAAATGGGGCTGATTCTAGCATCTCTGAATTGGAGATTTGAAGATTCAACTTATCCAATAGACGCTCGATTGTCGCATACAGGTCTGAAAAACCAAAAGGTCTCGCAGGCTCCAGCCAACTCTCAGCAGAACGATTACCCGAATGGAAAATTGCCAACCGACGTCCCTCTTGATATCCGGCTTCAGTTTTTTGGTAGACTGTACCAAATTCGAAGAACTTCAAATCGCCTTGACGTCTGTTAATATTATGTGCCAAAACTTCCAGTCCGCTGAAAAGCAAGCTCTGACGCATCACACCCAAGTCCTCGCTGAGCTTGTTGTAGATTTCCACATTCAGTTTAGGGTCCAAGAAACCTGATTTCTCTGCATAAACCGGCTTGGTCAAACTATTGGTAATCATCTCCTGATAGCCCTGCGCTCCCAAAATCTCCGAAAGTCGGTATTGGAGCTTATTGAGATCTTTGACCGGATGCTCAGCCAGATAATCAGTTTTGAGATTTTCGGAAAGCTCGACCTGCTGAAAACCGTAGATCCTCAGAATTTCTTCAATAATATCTGCTTCCCGAATGACATCTACCCGATAGGGCTTGACGATTGCCTTAAAACCTGTCTCTGTCTCATTCTCTACTCGAATATCCAATCCTTCCAAAATGGACTTCACTTGATTTGGCTCGATTTTCTTCCCGATGAGTCGGTTGATATGACCGTATTCCACGTCAATTTCAAAGTCAGCGATTGGATTTGGATAGAGGTCTACAATTTCGGAGCTCACCTTGCCTCCGGCAATTTCCCGCAATAATTGTACGGCCTTTTTCAGAGCATAAACCGGCATATTCGGATCTGTCCCCCGCTCAAAACGAAAGGAAGCATCTGTCTTCAAACCGTGATATTGAGCACCTTTTCGGATCACATCCGGAGAAAAGTAGGCCGACTCCAGGAAAATAGAAGTAGTCTGATCAGAAACCCCAGATCCTTTCCCCCCGAAAATCCCTCCGATACACATCCCTCCTTCTGAATCACAAATCATCAATTCCTCACCGGAAAGTTTTCGCTCTTTCTCATCCAAAGTGATGAATTTGCTGTCCTTGGGAAGTTTTTGGACGATGATTTCACCTCCGGAAATTTTCTCAAAGTCAAAAGCATGCAAGGGCTGTCCCAAGTCATGCAAAATAAAATTGGTGATATCGACTACATTATTGATCGGCTCCAGATCCAGCGCCCGAAGAAAATCCTGTAGCCACTGCGGAGAAGGAGCTACCTTCAAATCAGAAACAACAACCCCCGCATATCGTGGACAATCAGCTGCATCAGCTACCGATACTTCTAACTCTTTCCGATCCGCTTCAAGCGTCAAATCAGAGACTTCATCGATGCAAAGCGGCCGTCCTAAAAGTGCTTTTAAATCCCTTGCTACTCCCAAATGAGAGGCTGCATCTGCCCGGTTTGGAGTCAATCCAATTTCCAAGACATGATCAAAAGTCACAGGAATCAATTCAGAAGCAGGAGTCCCGTTGGGTAGATCTGTGTCCAAAACCATGATACCGTCGTGACTGCTACCGATCCCCAACTCATCCTCAGCACAAATCATCCCTTCGGATACCTGTCCGCGGATTTTAGCCTTCTTGATCGTAAAAGAATCTCCTTCTGTAGGGTAGAGTGTGGCTCCAACGGTGGCTACCAACACCTTTTGCCCTGCAGCCACATTGGGTGCACCACAGACAATCTGCGATGGAGAATCTGCTCCGATATCCACGGTGGTCAGGCTGAGTTTATCCGCATCGGGATGCTTCTCGCAAGTCAATACTTCCCCAATTACGATCCCTTCCAGTCCTCCGGGGATGGAAACAAACTCCTCGATCCCTTCCACTTCCAGGCCGGATTGAGTAAGCAAGTCGGCAATTTCTTCCGGTGATTCAGTTAATGCAATGTATTTTTTTAATCGATTGATTGAGATTCTCATAAAACTAGGTTCTTTTATTGCCTTCCCTAGGCTTTCAAATAAAGAAAAAGGGTTCGAAAACCCTCTTTCTCAATTAACACAGACAAATTTAAAGCTTTTCAGGAAGGCCGAAGCTATTCCTTGTAATTTTTCTCTCCAGCTTCAATAGCGATATCCAAAATATTTTCCCTGGGTGGAATCGGACAGGCATAGTCGGGATTATAGGCACAATAGGGATTATACGCCAAGTTAAAATCGATCGTAATGCTGTTTTTCCCGTCCTGTCGGGCATTGATATAACGCCCTCCACCGTAAGTTTCCCGGCTACTGGTTTCATCTGCGAAAGCCAAAAAGAAATTCCGCTTATCCACCTCATCCATAGCCTGAAGCAAGAGGAGTCGATTGGTCTTACCTCCCAGCTCAAACTCCGCATAAGCATGCTCGATATAGCGCTCTTTGCTCCCATCCGTCAGAGGAACTTCCCGTACCTTTTTGTCTTCCTTGGGGATGATTCGAGCCTTCACCTTGTAAGCAGGATCGATAGGATAAAAAGTCAACTCCTTAAAGTCCCGCTTTTGCTCCTCAGTCAAAGGCGACTCGATATTATACCGGATAAATTTAAACTGACGCTCCCGCTCAGCTTCGATGGTCTCGATGTAGGTCTCCGGATCCTCAGCACTGGTAAGGGTGTAAGCTATCGCGGCCAAGACCACAACTGAGACAAATATTAAAATGATATGATTGCTTTTCATAAATCGATTTGGACTGTTCATTTCTTGTTTGAAACAACAAGAGGAACCCTCAAAGGTTGTCCAAAATTACAATCTATCTACCTCACCTCCCAGCTTGGGAATTCTTTTCTCTAGTTTCTTGATTCTAAGCTCTAGTCTCTTGCCTCTAAGCTCTTGCCTCTATAAAATTCCTTCATCAGCAAAGCTAAAATAACCTGAGTCAGTAAAAATGACATGATCTAAGACCGGCAGGTCCATCGCCCGACCGATTTCTGTCAAGCGCTTGGTCAGCCTACGGTCCTGCTCGGAGGGACTCAGACTCCCGCTTGGATGATTGTGTACGAGGATGACAGACTGAGCCTGATGATCCAAAGCCGCCTTGAAAACTAACTTTGCATCGACGACTGTCCCAGAAGTACCCCCTTGGGAAATTCGTTCTTTTTTGATGACTTGATTGGACCTAGTCAAGAGGACCAAGTAAAAATGCTCAACAATTTCGTCATACAATTCTGGCTTCATCAGGTCATACACGTCTCTGGAACTGGTAATCTTGAACTTTTTTCTCGGTTCAATCTCTTTTCGCCTTCTTCCAAGCTCCATGGCACTGACAATGCTGATAGCCTTCGCTTCTCCTATTCCCTTGAATTTTTTGAGATCCTGGATCGTCAGTCTGGCCAAGGCCGAAAGATCATGATTCACAGAAGATAGGATATGCTTGGACAGATCCACCGCACTTATGCTTGGTGTGCCTGAACCGATAAGAATAGCGATCAATTCAGCATCTGTCAGGGCAGATTTACCTTTTAACAATAGTTTTTCCCGGGGCCGATCTTCCTCGGCAAGTTGCGCGATTTTGATTGAAGTAAAGTTCTCCATGCCTAAATCAAAAAAAGTGAAACTAAATCTATTGATTTTTAGGCATAAAAAAAACCCTGACAAGCAGGGTTTTCAATAAATTGGTTGACTATAATTAGCCTAAAGCATTGACAAATTTTGCCAGCTTTGATTTTTTATTGCTCGCGTTATTCCTGTGAATGATATTCTTCTTAGCAAGTTTGTCAAGCATAGAAGATACTTTTTGGAATAGCTCTTGCGCTTCTGATTTATCCGTGGCCGCCTTCAAACGCTTGATGAACGTACGAGTAGTCTTGGACTGATATCTGTTTCTCAAACGCTTCGCTTCGTTGGCACGAATTCTCTTTAGAGCTGATTTGTGATTTGCCATATCTTGAATTAAATAAATTTCTTAAACGATCCCCTAACCGAATTGGAGTGCAAATTTAGATCAAATTATTAACTCCACCAAAGGAAATTAATAATTATCAGTAGTACCAACTCTATTGAATGATCGAATATTTGGGATAATTGATTTTAATGGGACAAATATAGTGTAAACATCTATTTTTTTAGCGGAATATTCGCTGTATTTTCAAGAGATGATTTTTTCAGTTATTCCACATATTTCCGTTTCAAGCCTTTTTCTTGGGCTTCTTTTTTGGGGTTTCTTTGCTCACCAACTGATAAACAGGGTAGCTGTTTTCTCCCTACCTGAAGAACTAATTGCTTTTTACAAGCCTCAAATTCAATTTGTTACAGAAAAGGCCGTGAACCCTGATCGTCGTCGCTATGCCGTAGCAGGCGAAGCAGAAAAGCACTACATCGACTTGGACGTTTATGGTGATTCTGCGCTACATGTGCTTCCAGTTTTTTGGTTTGATGCGGTAGAAAAATTCGGTGAGGATAGCTTGAGAGCACACGGCATCGGGCCTTGGGCTGCCTATCTTACCTTTACCAACCTGACCAAGGCATTCGAAAAGAAAAATAAAGACGCCATCCTTCGGCTATCCGCAGATTTGGGTCATTACTTGGGAGATTTGAACGTTCCACTCCACACCACCAAAAACTACAATGGGCAACTAACAGGACAGGAAGGAATCCATGGTTTTTGGGAAAGCAGAGTTCCGGAATTACTTTCCGAAAACTTCAGCCTCTGGGTCGGGAAAGCCGAATACGTTGATAAACCTCAGCAAGCCATCTGGAAAGCTGTAGCAACTGCCCATAGCCAAGTCGATAGTGTATTGCAAATCGAACGTGAATTAAGCAAAAGCTTTTCTGAAGAATTGAAATACAGCTTTGAGGAGCGAAATGGCTTGACGGTCCGGGTCTATTCCCGTGAATTCACCGAAGCCTATTCCTTTGCTTTGAATGGGATGGTCGAGCGACAAATGAAAAATTCTATTAAAATGATTGCTGATTTTTGGTACACCGCATGGATTAATGCGGGACAGCCTGACTTGAATACCGATGATTTTACGCTGACCGAGGAAGAAGAAAACCTCAACCCGGATCCTAAACTCAAAGTCCGAGAACACAATTGATCGCCAACTGTGAATATTTCTTATAATAGTTTGGAGAACACTGCCATTTTGTCCGATTATTCGTAATTTCGCAGTTCGAAAAATGAGAATTGAATGGATCAGTTGATTAAAGATATTGACATCATAACCGGAGAAGAGGCTCAAGCGGTAGATTATAAAACTACGCAGGAGGAAAACACCGGTAAAAGCAAGAAAATCTATATTGAAAGCTACGGTTGTCAGATGAATTTTTCAGATTCTGAAATCGTCGCCTCCATCATGAAGGAGAATGGCTACGATACAACTTCTGACTTTGAGCAGGCAGATGTGGTTTTTTTGAATACTTGCTCTATCCGGGAAAAGGCAGAGCAAACCGTCAGAAACCGTCTCAATCACTTCAACGCGGTAAAAAAATCCAAACCCGAGATGACGATCGGTGTATTGGGCTGCATGGCTGAGCGACTGAAGGACAAACTTCTCGAAGAAGAAAAAATCGTCGACGTAGTCGTTGGCCCTGATGCCTACAGAGACCTACCAAACCTAGTAAATGCTGCAGAAGACGGTAGAAAAGGAGTCAATACTTTCCTTTCCAGAGAAGAAACCTATGCGGATATTGCTCCTGTCAGACTCAACTCAAACGGGATCACTGCCTTCATCTCCATCATGCGAGGCTGTGATAATATGTGTTCTTTCTGTGTAGTACCATTCACCCGGGGAAGAGAGCGAAGTCGAGACCCACATTCCATTGTAGCAGAAGCGCGTGATTTATTTGAAAGAGGGTATCGTGAAGTGACGCTCTTGGGTCAAAACGTGGATTCTTACAAGTGGTCTCCTGAGGAAAACAATAAGGCCCGACTCAATAAAAAAGAAGGGGAAGTAACGCAGGTTATCAACTTTGCCAACCTATTGGAAATGGTTGCTCAAATCGACCCATTGCTTCGGGTTCGTTTTTCCACTTCCCATCCAAAAGACATTACAGATGAGGTACTCTACACCATGAAAAAGTACGATAACATCTGCAAGTATATTCACCTTCCGGTTCAATCCGGAAATAGCCGCGTATTGGAAATGATGAACCGAACCTATACCCGTGAGTGGTATCTGGATCGGGTTCGAGCCATCCGAGAAATCCTTGGGGAAGAATGCGGCATTTCCTCCGACATGATTGCGGGATTCTGTACTGAAACAGAAGCCGAACATCAGGATACCCTGACTTTGATGGACTTGGTTAAGTATGATTTCTCTTACATGTTTTTCTATTCGGAGCGTCCGGGCACTTTGGCGGCTAAAAAATATGAGGATGATATCCCGCTCGATATCAAAAAGCGAAGGCTAAGTGAAATTATCTCTAAGCAAAACGAGCTTTCCCTCGAGCGAAACAAATTGGATATCGGAAAAGAGCAGTGGATTCTTATTGAAGGCACTTCCAAAAAATCTTCTGAAGAACTCAAAGGAAGAAACTCAGCCAATAAGGTAGTGATCGTACCATCAGCAGGGTTAAAATTAGGCGATTACGTCAAGGTGAAAATCACCGATTGTACCACAGCAACTTTGTTTGGAGACGTCTTGGAAGTAAATCCCCTTTAAGCATGATCACTCCCCACGAAATACAAAGTGTCAAGCAGCGATTCGGAATCATCGGAAACAGCCCCTTGCTCAATCATGCCATTCAGGTAGCGATGCAGGCTGCACCGACTGATATGACGGTCTTGATTACTGGAGAAAGCGGTAGCGGAAAGGAAAGTTTTTCGAAAATCATTCATTCCCTGTCTACTCGAAAGCACGGGAAGTTTATCGCGATCAACTGTGGTGCAATCCCTGAGGGAACGATAGACTCTGAGCTTTTTGGCCATGAGAAAGGATCCTTTACAGGAGCTCATGAGGCCAGAAAGGGATACTTCGAAGTGACTGATGGCGGTACAATATTTTTGGATGAAATCGGAGAAATGCCCCTAGGCACCCAAGCCAGACTGCTTCGGGTCTTGGAAAATGGGGAATTTATCCGCGTCGGCTCTTCAAAGGTTCAAAAAACCAATGTTCGCGTCATCACAGCCACTAATGTGAAGTTGTTGAGAGCGGTAGAAAAAGGGAAGTTTCGAGAGGATTTGTATTACCGACTCAACACGGTGCCCATTTTCGTTCCGCCCCTTCGTGAGCGGGGTGAGGATGTAGTCTTGCTCTTCCGAAAATTCACTTCTGATTTTTCTGAAAAATACCGAGTTCGGCCAATCTCTTTGGATGCTGATGCCCAAGGATTACTGATGCGTTATCCTTTTCCAGGGAATATCCGACAGCTAAAAAACATTGCCGAGCAAATATCCCTCCTGGAAGAAGAGCGGGAAGTAGATGCGAAGACGCTGAGCAAATACCTTCCTACTGACAACTCCCGACTTCCTATGCCACTTCCATCAGGTGGCTCCTCAGGAGAATCTATGGATTTTTCGGAGCGGGATTTATTGTACAAGGTCCTTTTTGATATGAAAAAGGACATGAATGATCTGAAAAAATTCGTCCTCGAAACTTACCAAAATGGAGGTGTGAGTAGCAGTGTGCTTCAAAAGCACAGTGACCTTTTCGATGATCTGGATAATGGTCCCTCCCAAAAAGAGAAACCAGAAGGAGGCTCAGGTTACTCTTTGCCTTTGGTATTGGAAGCACAGAAAAACAGCAGTTCAGACGACTATGAGGATGAGGCCATAGAAGACATCATTCATGAGGAAGATGACAACTCCCTTTCGCTAGAAAAAAAGGAGAAGGAAATGATCCTAAAAGCCTTGCGTAAACACAATAATAAACGCAAATACGCCGCCTCCGATTTGGGAATCTCTGAACGCACACTTTACCGCAAAATCAAGCAATATGAAATTGATCAATAGGACATTGCGATCTGCTTTATTTGCAGTAATTCTACTTTTGGGCGGTTGCTCCGTGAATTACAGCTTCACAGGGACCAATATCAATTATGAGTTAGTCCAGTCCTTCTCGGTGGACAATTTCTTCAATGATTCTGGTGGTGGACCTGCCAACATGGAGCAGCTTTTTACAGAATCTTTGAAAGATTATTATCAGCGAAACACCCAACTTGAGCTCGTCAGATCCAATGGGGATCTTCAGTTTTCAGGAGCGATCAAACGCTATGCCCTGACTCCACAAGCGGTAGTTTCCAGCGGGAATCCAAACCTACCGGATCGAGCTGGACAGATGCGATTGACGATATCTGTGGAAGTGGAGTACATCAATCTCAGCAATGAGGAAGAAAATCTCAAGCAAAACTTCTCTTTCTTCCAGGATTATGATCCTCGAACGACTACTTTGCTGGATGTAGAAAGTCAATTGGTAGAGGAAATTTTCAGAAACATCATTCAGGACATTTTTACTGCCACGGTGGCAAATTGGTAAAATGTCTATATTGGAAAAAAAGTAATCGTGAACGCCAATCAACTCAAGGAAATATTAAGCCGGGCTGGTAATCTGGAAAAATCAGATGTCCTTCTGCTGAAGAAAATGCAGGAAAACTTCCCGTTTTTCCAGCTACCTCATGCTTTGATCGCACGTTATGAATTCCAGAAGGAGTCCCAAAACTCTGAAAATACGCTAGGTTGGGCGGCTATTACCAGCCCTGACAGAATTTGGCTTCGTCAATTGATTCATCAAAAGCCTACCGTCCATTCGGAATCCAAAGACGAGGATCTTCTGCCAGAAAATCTCACTAAACCAGCCGAAGCCGCTAATCAAACCGCAAAGCTTGTTCAACTGGAAAAAGGGCTGAAATCGAACGGGCCTACACCTGAGGAGAAGCCCAAACCCAAGCGAAGAAAGGCTTCCGGAGACGACCTGATTGAGTCTATTAAAAGGAAAGAAAAAAAGCAGATTGTCGATGCCAAAAAGAAGGAACAGATCGATCTGATCAAGGCTTTCAGTAAAAAGGATATCAAGATGGCCACGATCAAAGAGATCGAAGCCAATCAAAACAAAGAAAATCTGGCTGAAAGCAGTACCCAAATCAAAGAAGAGCTGATCACCGAATCTTTTGCCAAACTTTTGGTCAAGCAAGGGAAAAATCAGAAAGCAGTAGAAATTTATGAGAAGCTGAGTTTGAAGTTTCCAGAGAAATCAGCTTACTTTGCGAACTTAATTCAAAATCTGACTAATTCCGACTAATAATATGTTTACGTTCTTGATTACCGTTATCCTGATTTTGGCAGTATTATTAATACTTGTCATCCTAGGCCAAAATTCTAAAGGAGGCGTTGGGGCAGCTTTCGGAGGTAGTGCTTCCCAGATTATGGGAGTTACGCGTACCGGAAATGTTTTGGAAAAAGCAACTTGGGTTTTAGCTGTATCCATTTTAGTTTTATCCTTGGTTTCTTCTGCTTTCTACACCAACCCGCAGTCCAATCAATTCTCATCTCCAAACATTGAAAATGCGAAGCAACAAGTAGTAGCTCCAGCATTCGGAGAACAGGAAACTGAAAGCATCTTACCAACTGAGGAACCCACAACTGAGCCTGATAGCGCAGGCAATTAATTACCGATAGAAATAATTAATGATGTCCGTCTTTTCAAGGCGGACATTTTTTTTGTACCTTGTAATCGAGTTGTTTTTTAGAGCAGGTTTGATGTTTATCACCACCAACTTTCGAAATCTGCTCCTGAATCGAAATTAATTTTATGCAAAATCAACCTCTCCGACTGGAGGACCTTCAACTTGAAAGCTGGCCAAATCTTATTCTATGGGCAGCTCCAATCATGTTTCTTTTGGTATTTATCGAATGGGGAATTAGCTGGTATCAAAAACGTGATGCGTATGATACCAAAGACTTCCTGGCAGCCTCTACCATTGGCCTAGTCAATGTCGGAATAAGTGCCATGATCAAACTGGCCACGTTCGGTGTAGCCCTATTCTTTTACAACCTGGCCCCTTTCAAAATTCCGGCAACATGGTGGTCATTCATTGTCTGCTTTGTCGCCATTGATTTTGCCAGATATTGGGCACATAGAGTTGCTCACGAACAACGTTTTTGGTGGGCTACGCACATCACGCACCACAACAGTTCCAAGTACAACTTCTCGGTTTCTTTCCGTTTGGGCTGGACACAACACATCAAGATCGTCTTCTTCATCCCTGTCATGTTGATGGGCTTTGATCCATTTGTGTTTTTCATCTGTCATCAGATAGCAGTCCTTTATCAATTCTGGATTCATACCGAATACATCAAAAAATTACATCCAGCAATCGAGTTCTTTTTTACCACACCTTCTCACCACCGCGTACATCATGCGAGTGATGAGCATTACCTGGACAAGAACTACGGCTCAACCTTTATTATCTGGGACCGAATGTTTGGGACATTTATGGAGGAGCAGGAGCGACCGACTTATGGTATTACCAAGCCGGTGACTTCCTACAATCCTATTTATCTGGTTTTTCATGAATGGAGAGACATTTTTGTTGACCTTCGAAAGGCAAAAAACCTGAAAGAAGCCTGGTTGATTCTTTTTGACAAGCCAGGTGCCGATGTGATCCAAAAACGTAAAAAGGCTGAAATCACAGCAAATCAGAACATCCCTAATACCGAAAAGGAATTAGTAGAAGCCAGCTAAGTCTTACCTTTCATTTACTGACATGCTGCAATAGCAATCTCTTGCTGATCGGAAGCAAAGTCTCTTCGATGGGAAAATCCTGCTTGCTATGCATTCGCCAAGCGGCGGGATTGGGCAATTCCTTGATTTCACGAATTAATTCCAGCTTTAAAGCCTCTAGGGTTCGGACTAGAGTCCGTTGAAAAATACCCACCAGCCACAAAGATATACTTCGGAAACGCTCCCCTGCTATTTGTAGCAAACTGGACTGATAGCGAAATGCATGGATGTCAGATCGCTTTTCCCGAGTTAAAAAAACAAATCCCTCTTTGGTGTAGATCGGTAATATGCCAACCGGCTCGAAGGCTATATGATCCTCCACAAAATCATAGATCGCTCTTCCTTCATATATCTGATTTTGGATCTTTTCAATCGCAAAATCGGTAATCAGGTGAATCTCTTTCATCATCTCGGAATCATCTGATTGAGATTGATAATTCAACTTCTTCTTTTTGAAGTCCACACTTTCCAGAGCTTTTGGAAACATATCTGAAAGTTGCCTTTTGCCTGACTTGAAAGCATTGAGATTACGATGATGCTCAATCAGCTCACCAAGCGGTGGGTAAAGCTTGATTGCCTTAAAGGATTTGTCAGTTTCCTGCAAATAGGCCAAGAGTTGGTACTTTTTGTATTCAAAATCAATTAGGCCTTCGGTGATCCAATTTTTCGATAGTTTACTCATATTCTAAAAGCATTTACAAAAAGTAACGAATTATGACATTTTTGTCCAGAGCCTTTGGAAATTTTGACAGTTTTTTAGAATGAAAATTTCATAACAGCGGTCAGAAACTGACAAAGTGTGGCCGATTTGTCAGTGTTTTTCTTTAAAAACTCATTGGCACAGGAATCGCTCTAGTGGCTTCAGAATTTTAATCTAACCTTTAAAAATTTCATAAAAATGTCAAACGTGAACATCAAACCACTTGCGGACAGGGTGTTGGTACAGCCTGCTGCAGCCGAAGAAAAAACCGCTTCCGGACTATACATTCCGGATACAGCCAAAGAAAAGCCTCAGAAAGGTACGGTAGTGGCCATCGGAACTGGTAAGAAAGATGAACCATTGACTGTGAAAGTGGGCGACACTGTTTTGTACGGAAAATACTCCGGTACTGAGCTCAACGTCGACGGCGCTGACTACTTAATTATGCGTGAGTCCGACATTTTCGCAATCCTTTAATTATTTGTAGAAACTAAAAATCAAACAGAAAAATGGCTAAAGAATTATTCTTTGATACCAATGCAAGAGACCGCCTGAAAAAAGGTGTAGACGCACTTGCTGACGCAGTAAAAGTGACACTCGGACCAAAAGGCCGAAATGTCATCCTTGACAAAAAATTTGGAGCTCCTACCATCACTAAGGATGGTGTATCCGTGGCAAAAGAAATCGAATTGGAAGAGCCAATCGAAAACATGGGAGCTCAACTTTTGAAAGAAGTAGCTTCTAAAACTGCAGATAATGCAGGTGATGGTACTACTACCGCTACTGTTTTGGCTCAAGCTATCTTCAATGCAGGTATTAAAAACGTAGCTGCTGGTGCAAACCCAATGGACCTTAAAAGAGGTGTTGACAAGGCAGTTGCCGCAGTTGTTGCCAAATTGAGAGAAAACTCAAAAGAAATCTCTACAAGCAAAGAAATCGCTCAGGTAGCTACTGTATCTGCTAACAATGATGATGAAATTGGAATGATGATCTCCAACGCTATGGAGAAAGTCGGAAAAGATGGTGTCATCACAGTAGAAGAAGCAAAAGGTACAGAGACGGAAGTAAAAACTGTCGAAGGAATGCAGTTTGACCGCGGATACCTTTCTCCATACTTTGTGACCAACACAGAGAAAATGGAAGCTGAGCTTGAGTCTCCATACATCTTGATCTACGACAAGAAGATTTCTTCCATGAAGGAATTGCTTCCTGTATTGGAGCCAGTAGCACAGTCTGGCAAGCCATTGGTTATCATCGCTGAAGATGTAGATGGTGAAGCTTTGGCTACTTTGGTAGTAAACAAAATCCGTGGCGCACTTAAAGTAGCTGCTGTAAAAGCCCCAGGATTTGGAGACAGAAGAAAAGCTATGCTTGAGGACATCGCTATCCTAACTGGTGGTACTGTAATCTCCGAAGAGCGTGGATTCAAGCTTGAGAACGCTACAGTGGATATGCTTGGTCGAGCTGAAAAAGTAAATATCGACAAAGACAACACTACAGTAGTAAACGGTGCTGGACAAAGTGATTTGATCCAAGCTCGTATCTCCGAGATCAAAGCACAAATCGACAAGACAACTTCTGATTACGACCGTGAAAAACTTCAGGAAAGACTTGCTAAGCTTTCCGGTGGTGTAGCTATCCTATATATCGGTGCTGCTACTGAGGTTGAAATGAAGGAGAAGAAAGACCGTGTAGACGATGCATTGCACGCTACTAGAGCGGCTGTTCAAGAAGGTGTTGTTGTAGGTGGTGGTGTTGCGCTTATCAGAGCAGCAGAAGCACTTGAAAACCTAACAGGCATCAATGAAGACCAGGATACAGGTATCAACATCGTGCGTATGGCGATTGAGTCTCCTTTGAGAACTATCGTGCTAAATGCAGGTGGTGAGCCTTCTGTGATCATCAATAAAATCAGAGAAAATAAAGGAAACTACGGTTACAATGCCCGTACCGATCAGTACGAAGACCTTTTCAAAGCTGGTGTAATCGATCCTACTAAGGTAACTCGACTAGCTCTTGAAAATGCAGCTTCTATCGCTGGATTGCTATTGACCACTGAGTGTGTGGTAGCAGACGTGAAAGAAGATGCTCCTGCTATGCCTCCAATGGGTGGCGGAGGAGGTATGGGCGGTATGATGTAATCCGTTCCTCACAACTTATTTAAAAAAGGGAAGCTTCGGTTTCCCTTTTTTTGTTCACCTTTGTGAATCGAAATAACTTCATTAAAAATCTACCAAAACCTTTTTCTTGCTATTGGAATAATCGTATTTTGCCAATGCCTGATCCAATGACACTGCATGATTCAATTTGATGCCATTTTTCTAGTGGATGATGATCCGATTAATAACCTGATCAATAAACGACTGCTTGGAAAGACAGAAGTGAGCGAGAGCATTCTTGAATTTTTAGAAGCAGATTTAGCATTAAAAAAGATTGAAGAGTTTCCGCAAAACCAACAACTTTTGATTTTTCTTGACATCAACATGCCGGTCATGAATGGTTGGGAGTTTTTGAATACCTATCAGGAAAAATTTCCTGAAAGAAAAGATGAAATCGTAATTCTATCAAGTTCCATCGACTTCCAAGACAGGCAGAAAGCACTAAGCTTCAATATTGTATCGGGATTTCTTGAGAAACCATTGTCTCTTGATAAAATCAATTACCAGCTCAGCAAGTATATTTAAACTTGTCTGGATACTAGCTTAATTCCCACTGATCACTGGCCCGAGTCTTTCCCAAATCTGATTCATCAATAAAAAAGGTATCTGAGAAGTATCCGAACTTGCACCCATTCGGACGATGACCACATTTTGAGAAGGGATCACCATCAAAAATTGTCCATTTTTACCCAAAGCCATAAACATGTCCTCAGGTGCATCCGGCACCAATGAACCTGGTAAATTTCTTTCTATGCCCGGCAACCTGTAAGAGCTTTGCCCATTTAGCCAGGTCAATAATCCGTAACTTGGATTAAAGTCTTGCGATGGACTGATCATTTGCTCTACAAATTCGGAATTTAGAACCTGTTCGTCTTCCCATTTTCCTTTAGCTAGAAGCAAAAGGCCAAAGCGTGCCATGGATCGAGGACTTGAATAGTACACATTATTTCCTCCGGTATTTTGCCAAAGGCCATTCATCCCGATCCTATCTCTGATTTTTTCATGAAAATAATCTTGGAAGGACCTGCCGCTTGCATTTTGTACCACTTGTTTGAGGACAGTATATGGAGCATTGTGATAACTCCATCGGGTTCCGGCTTTTGCCCTAAAGCGGAGGTCCGAAGGAGTCACACTATTCAAGTCACCTGTATCATCAAGCCCGGTGGTCATGCTAAGCTGATGAACAATCCTGATTCTTTTCTCCTCCTTATTTTCTAAAGAAGTCCATCCTTTCCCAAGGTATTTTTGGCTGCGGTCCTTTAGCTTTAGGAGCCCTTCCGCTTCGGCGATTCCAAGAAGTGCCGCAGTAAGTGTTTTGCCGGCAGAGGCCCAATACCAAAGGGAACTCTCATCCATAGGCCCCATTCCGGTAAGGCGATTTCCGCGGTATTCTTCGACAACGAGTTTCCCATCTTTCAAGATGAGAAAAGCTCTAGTATTGGTGCTTTCCAGCCAAGATAAAAACTCTCCCATTCCAGCATGATCCCAGCCAGTTTCAGGGAAAGACATCCGCTCCCAAGTCAGACCAACCTTTGGGGGAAAATAAAGCTGAGACTCTGAAAGAGCTTGAGCTCTAAGCAAAGCAGAAGATGAAAAGCTAAGAAAAATCGTAGCTAAAAGTGTGAGACTTTTGGTCATTTGAATCTAAGCTGGATTATTTTCTCTGAGTATCCTCAATAAAACTCTTAAGATCATCTCTAAACTCCTGCGCGGAAGGAAGGTGCGTGTACATCATATGACCTGCTTCATAGTAAGTCATAATAATGCGATCTATCGCCTGCTGAGGCAAATCCAGATGCGAAATAGAATGCTCTACTCCATAGAAAACAGTAGCCAAATCATAGTAGCCGTTCATGATCATAACTTTCACATTGGGATCCTTGCTAAGTGCCTCCGCCATATCAGGAAGGGTGGTGACAGCGGCATCTGCACCCCAGAAGTTATTTCCCTGATGCTTCCAATCCCAATTAAACCCTGGCTTAGAATAAGCCGAAGTTGCATAAAGCCAGTCTTTACTCACGCCCAACTGACCATGGAAATAATCCAAAAACGCCATGGTATAGGCTGGGGAAATTGCGTCACTTTGTGGATCTGTGAAGGAATCCATGGACATCGGATCGATATTGATTCCCTTGTATCGGGAGTCTAGTCTACCTACGGTGTTCTCCTCGTCGCGAAGTAGCTCTTGGAAATACTCTGATGCAGTGATTTTCAAATCTGCTCGCTCCCAAGTACCTGCTGCTATCCCAGTGATATCTTGAAGTTTTTGGGCAATTTGAGATTTTTCTGAGGCTGAAATTCTATTTCCCTTGAAAAGCGCCGGGGCATATTCATTCTCGGTGAATTCCCGTACTTCTTGCACAAATTCAGGTAAACTTTCTCCCTTATCAGCTACCCGATTGTGATACCAGGATGTCGCTGCCATGGTTGGTAGATAGACGATGTAGGAGACATCTTCATTGGGAGCGAAAAAGAGCGTTCGCAAATCAAAAACTGCTGAAACCATGATCACGCCATTGAGCGCGTATCCTTTCCCCAATAGGTAATTCATTACTCCTGCGTTTCGGAAAGTACCGTAACTTTCTCCCAAAATATATTTAGGTGAATTGAGTCGATCATGCTCCTTCAGAAACTGCATGATAAATAAACTGACACTTCGGATATCCTGATCCACTCCCCAGAAATCCTTTCCTGTAGCCTCTCCTATTGGAACCGATAAACCTGTTCCCACGGGGTCCATCATTACTACATCTGCCACATCCAAAATCGAAAACTCATTATTTACCAATTCATAAGGAGCTGCAGGATTGTAATTAGGATCATCTACCACTACTCTTCGGGGCCCCATGATACCCAAGTGAAGCCAATAGGAAGAAGAGCCCGGGCCTCCATTGTAGGCAAAGACAATCGGTCTATTTTTCTCAGGATTTTTCTTGAAATAAGCCGTAAATCCAAAAAGTGCGATTGGTTTGTTGTTTTCATCTTTGAGCTCCATCGTACCGGCATGAGCTCGGAGATCGATGGACTTACCGTCAATGTTGACTGAAATATCGGATTCAAAAACTTCTGCTTTAGGGTCTTGCTTTTTTTCAGCATTAGAATTTGTCTCCTGTGCCGAAAGGGTGAGCGAGAGAAATAAAAGAACTAAACAAAGGCTGTATATCTTCTTCATTTTAACATTAGTTGATCATCAAACCCTTAAGATATATAAAATCAATCTGTCAGGATGGATTAGTAGTAAAAAACAATAATTTGCTGTAAATTAAATTCTAGTTGATAGAGTGACGTCATCATTTTCTAGAATTTCTTAAAATTTAAATACCTATGACCGGAGGGGCAGGTTTTAGTCGATCAGCAAAGCAGTCTTTTGATGAAAATCAGAAGCTTGGGAAATTTCGCGATAAGCAAAATGCCTATTCATCTGCAAAAAGAGGAAATGCTGTTCCAAAAGATCTAGATGACTTGATTGCACATCGCTATCGTAGAAGGGATTGGTACCTAAGGACTCGAAAAATCGTATTGATCTCTTTTATAATTGCAGCCATTTTATTCTTGGGTTACCTATTTGTTCTGGGCTAGTTCAACACATCTCTTAAATCTTCCCTTTTCTTGAAAGTCGCCTTCGCAAAAGGACAAAGCGGGATCACTTTAATTTCCTCTTTGCGAACAAATTCGACAAGCTTTTCCAATAGCTTCTCTCCTACTCCCTGACCTCGAAAGCTATCATCCACTTCGGTATGTTCGATGATCATCTTTTTTGGCCCTGCCATGACATAGACCATTTCAGCAAGACGCTGAGCGCCCTCGCCTACAAAAAAACTTCCTCTTCGTCCGTCGGACTGATGTTGTATATCCATTTATTTTAACTTTTAGTTCTACCCTTCACTAAACTATCGTAAATACCATCATTTGGCTCCCAAAGCTCAATAGCATGACCATCAGGATCTAAAATATGGACAAACTTCCCGTATTCAAAGGATTCGATTTCGTCGAGAATTTTTACCCCTTCAGCTCGCAATGTTTTGACAAGTTCCTCGAGATTTTCAACTCGGTAATTTATCATGAATTCCTTAGTAGAAGGTTCAAAATATTGGGTATCCTCATTCATGGGCGACCACTGTGTAAATCCTTTTTGAGCAGGATTTTCACTGCTTCTCCATTCAAAAGCAGTTCCATATCGATCCGTCTGCAGCCCGAGATGCTTCGCATACCAAGCCTTTGTAGCATCAGGGTCTTTTACCTTGAAGAAAACTCCTCCTATTCCGGTTACTTTTTTCATTCTGTTTTTTTATTCAAAATATACAAATCATCTACCACGGAGATGTATTTCTTCTTATTTCTACACTAAGATTAAAAAGGGAATTTTCCAAAGCTTCTCTCAATTCCTTACATTTGCAGCTTACCAGCTAATGGACATGATTTTCTTCTTCGAATCACCCCAAAAAGTAGTCTACGCAGTACAGACTCCCCAACCTTTCGCCCAGGAAGACATCCAAAAACTGACATGGCTTTTCGGCGAAGCGACCCAAATCAATCAAGAATCTCTTTCCGGAAAATTTGCCGGTCCTAGAAAAGAAATGATCACCCCTTGGTCTACCAATGCTGTGGAGATCACGGTGAATATGGGCATTTTGGGCATCCAACGAATAGAAGAATTTTTCCCTTTGAAAGATGGGGAAGAAATCGACCCAATGCTTCAAAAGGCTTATGAAGGGCTGACACAGAATATTTTCGAAATTGATTTGGAGCCAGCACCCATTCAGGCAATCACCGATATCGCTGCATACAATAAAAAAGAGGGGTTGGCGCTGAGCGAGGAAGAAGTAGCTTACTTAGAAAATGTTTCCAAACAATTGGATAGACCGCTGACGGACTCCGAGGTTTTCGGATTTTCTCAAGTGAACTCTGAGCATTGTCGACATAAGATATTCAATGGTACTTTTATCATCGATGGAGAAGAAAAGCCTAAAACACTTTTCCAATTGATCAAGGAAACCTCCAAACAGCATCCTAATCGTATCGTCTCAGCTTACAAAGACAATGTCGCTTTTATCCAAGGACCCAAAGCGCATCAATTCGCCCCCAAAACCCAACATCAAGCAGACTTTTTTGAGGCAAGAGAAATCGACACGGTCATTTCGCTTAAAGCTGAAACACATAACTTCCCAACCACTGTAGAACCTTTCAACGGGGCTGCTACAGGTTCGGGAGGGGAAATCAGAGACAGGCTGGCCGGTGGTACTGCATCGATTCCACTTGCAGGGACGGCGGTCTATATGACTTCATACCCTCGATCCGAGAAAGGTAGAACTTGGGAAACAAATCTCCCTGAAAGACCTTGGCTGTATCAAACGCCCATTGATATTTTAATCAAGGCGTCAAATGGTGCATCTGATTTTGGTAATAAGTTTGGTCAGCCTCTGATCTCTGGTTCACTTTTGACTTTTGAACATGAGGAAGGCGATAAGCATTATGGTTTTGACAAGGTCATCATGCTGGCTGGTGGCATTGGTTTTACCAATGCCAACTATGCGAAAAAAGACGAACCAAAAGCAGGAGATCAAATCGTGGTCATGGGTGGTGACAACTACCGGATCGGAATGGGTGGATCTGCAGTTTCCTCCCTCAATACGGGTGAAGTTTCCAGCTCTTTAGAGCTTAATGCAGTACAGCGATCGAATCCTGAGATGCAAAAACGGGTGGCAAATGTCATCCGTGCCATGGCTGAAAGTGAGGAAAACCCGATTATTTCCATCCATGACCATGGAGCAGGAGGACACTTAAACTGCCTATCAGAACTAGTCGAATCCACTGGAGGAACGATCCATATAGATCAACTTCCAGTAGGCGACCCTACCCTATCTTCTAAGGAGATCATCGGAAATGAGTCCCAAGAACGAATGGGCTTGGTGGTTTCTAAAAAAGATATTCCCACACTATCTCAACTTTCGGCCAGAGAACGTGCTCCTTTCTATGTCGTGGGAGAGACGACTGGCGATATGCACTTCAAGTTTGAAAATCAAAAAACCGGTGAAAAACCGGTTGATTGGAATCTGGCTTACATGTTTGGATCTTCTCCGAAAACTATTTTAGAGGATCAGCATCAAAAGCCAAATCTTCAGGAAGGCCAATATAATTCTGAGTTGGTTTTGGGCTATATCAGAGAAGTGCTACAACTGGAAGCCGTGGCTTGCAAAGACTGGCTTACCAATAAAGTTGACCGTTCCGTAACTGGCCGAGTAGCCACTCAACAGACTGTTGGGGAAATCCAACTTCCTCTCAACGATGTGGCGGTGATGGCTTTGGATTTTAATGGAACCAAAGGAATCGCAACCTCCATCGGACATGCACCGGTGGCAGCATTGGCTGATGCTGAAGCAGGCAGCAGATTGGCTATCGCTGAAGCATTGACCAACTTGGTTTTTGCTCCTATTGAAGGAGGACTTCAGGGAGTTTCACTAAGCGCCAACTGGATGTGGCCTGCCAAGAATTCCGGAGAAAACGATCGCTTGTATCGAGCTGTTGAGGCTTGTTCTAAGTTTGCAATAGACCTGGGAATTAATATCCCGACTGGTAAGGACTCGCTTTCCATGACACAGAAGTATCCTGACGGTAAAGTAGTTTACGCCCCGGGTACAGTGATTATTTCTACTGTCGGCGAATGCTCTGACATCAACAAAACAGTTCAGGCTGCACTAAAGCCACACCAAGGCTCGAAGGTCTATTACATTGATTTTTCAAAAGATCGGGCGAAGCTGGGAGGATCTAGCTTCTATCAGACACTTAACAAAGTGGGAACTGAATGCCCTGATATAAAAGACAGCTACTATTTTAGTCATGCTTTTATGGCTATTCAAAAGCTCATTGAGCAGGGGCTTGTATTGGCAGGACATGATATCTCCTCCGGAGGTTTGATCACAGCGCTTCTGGAAATGTGCTTCCCTAGTGCTTCGGTCGGTCTCAAAGTCAAAACGGACAGATTGAAAGAAAAGGATCTTATCAAGGCTCTTTTCTCTGAGAATGCTGGTGTTTTGATTCAGATTGAGCAGGTAGAGAAAGTCAGAGCCATTTTGGATAATTATGACATCGATTATATTTCTATTGCAGATGTGACATTGGATTCGGCTGTTTCCTTACCGGAAATCGGCTTGAACCTAGATGTAGCCGAACTACGGGATGTATGGTTCCGCTCTTCTTACCTTCTTGATCGCAAGCAAAGTGGAGAGAAGCTTGCTAAAGACCGCTTCGACAATTACAAAAATCAAAAGCTCAGCTATCAATTTGGAAAAGATTGGACTGGAAGCTTTGAAAAGTCGGGAATTGATCCTTTCAGAAAAGAAAAAGGTCAATCTAAAGCTGCAATCATCCGGGAAAAAGGAGTCAATGGAGACCGGGAGATGGCCTATTCGCTGTGGCTGGCAGGTTTTGAAGTGAAGGACATTCACATGACCGACTTGATTACCGGTCGCGAAGACCTCAGCGATGTACAGATGATTGTCTTCGTTGGTGGCTTTTCCAATTCAGATGTTTTAGGCTCTGCAAAGGGTTGGGCTGGAGCCTTTCTTTATAATGAAAAAGCAAAACTGGCCTTGGACAACTTCTATGCAAGGCCTGATACGCTTTCACTAGGAGTCTGCAATGGCTGTCAGCTGATGGTCGAGTTAGGTTTGGTAGGAAAAACCAACAGCTCCAAGGCCAAAATGCTTCATAATGAAAGTCATAAATTTGAATCAGCTTTTGTAAATGTGACGATTCCAGAAAATAATTCTGTCATGCTTCAAGGTTTGAGTGGGCAGCGCTTGGGAGTATGGGTGGCGCATGGTGAAGGTAAATTTTCCCTACCAGAACCAGAAAATGAATACCATGTCGGCATGAAATACAGCTATGAGGCCTATCCTGGAAATCCAAATGGATCGGATTATTCGGTAGCTGGAATTTCTTCAAAAGATGGTCGCCATTTAGCAATTATGCCTCATATTGAGCGAAGCTTGAAGCCATGGAACTGGCCATACTATCCAGAACAGCGCCACGATGACTTCACGCCTTGGCTAGATGCCTTTATAGCAGCCCGTAAATGGTGTGAAAGTCAATAATAAATCTTTAGACTCCTTTGGTACTTTTATCAAAGGAGTTTTTTTTATAATAACCTGGATGAAATTTTCTCCATTAAGTCATCAAATTCTTTTTTTAGGTTTCTTTTCGAGATGTTTTGCTAAAAACCTGCTATAAATATTAGTCAAAAACTGTATTTTAAATCTCTAATAATTAAACAATAACGGTTCCTCCACATGAAATGCCCATGAGAATTAATTCTCACACAGGGGGATGCCCCGATACATCGGGGTAGGGCATTCCATCTAACCTCTAAAAATCAATTTATAAACAGATGAAATATCTTAGTCTAGCCCTCAGTTTACTTCTACTTTTTGGAGCCTGCCAAACAGTGAAAGAAGAAATCCCTGCAGTAGTCTATTTCGGAGGAGATATTCTGACCATGGAAGGCGACCAGCCTCAATATGTAGAAGCCTTGGTCATCAAAGGTGATAAAATTGATTTTGTAGGGAGCTCGGACGAAGCAATGCGAGTAGCGGGCCCCAATCATAAAATGGTCAATCTGGAAGGGAAAACGCTACTTCCGGGTTTAATCGATGGGCATGCTCATTTTGGAAATTTTGGATTACAGGCAGTCGGAGCGCAGTTGCTAGCCCCGCCAGACGCTGCGTGTAAGGATATCCCTACGCTGATCCAATTGCTGAAGGAATGGAATACCCCGGAAAACCTGGCTCTGACAGGATGGATCTTTGGAACAGGCTTTGACGATTCCGTTTTGGAAGAGAAGCGTTTCCCAACCAGACATGACCTAGACCAAGTCAGTACAGAAATCCCAATTATGATTACGCATATCTCTGGGCATTTTGCTGTAGTCAATTCTAAAGGACTCGAAGTCTTGGGCTTCGATGAGAAAACACCTGATCCAGAAGGTGGAATTATCCGAAGAGAAGCAGACGGAAAGACTCCGAACGGTGTACTTGAAGAACTCGCTGCAATCCCATACATGCTAAAAGCACTCATGCCCAAGGATCAAGCAGGGGCAGACCGGTTTTTTCAGGCAGGTCAGGACATGGCTCTTTCATTCGGATATACCACTGCACAAGAAGGCAGAGCCATGCAAAATCACGAACTATTGGCTGCAAATGCCGAAAAAGGAGAGTTGAAAATAGATGTAGTCAGCTACATTGATTATGCCTTTGCAGATCAATACATGGGATCAACCTGGAATAGCAAAAATTACACGAATCATTACAGAATTGGTGGAATGAAAATTACCCTGGATGGATCTCCACAGGGCCGAACTGCATGGCGTACACAACCCTACCTACTTCCTCCTGATGGAATGGGAGCTGATTATGCTGGCTATCCCGCAATCCCCGATGACGCAACGGTGCAATCTATCATGGAAAAAGGCTTCCAAAACAACTGGCAAATCTTAGTACATGCAAATGGAGATGCCGCGATTGATCAATTGATCCGGACACTTCGCCAAAATGTTGATAAATATGGAATTGGCGATAGAAGAAACACGCTGATTCACGGCCAATATATCCGCGAGGATCAGTTGGATTCTTTAAAGGCTTTGGATGTAGTCGCTTCACTTTTCCCCTTACACACTTTCTATTGGGGGGATTGGCATAAGCAAATTATCGGAGATGAACTTGGAAATAAAATCAGTCCCGTCCGAACAGCCTTAAACAAAGGCGTAAAAATCACCATTCATACCGATGCTCCGGTAGCACTTCCCAACTTAATGCGTGTTTTGTGGACAGCTGTCAACAGAACCTCTCGATCTGGGGCCATCATTGGAGAGGGCGAAAGACTAACTCCTTATGAAGCGCTTCAGGCCATTACGATTTGGTCTGCCTATCAGCATTTTGAAGAAGATGAAAAAGGCAGCCTGACCCAAGGGAAATTGGCAGATTTGGTCATTTTGGATAAGAATCCACTAAAAGTTGCCGCGGATGAAATCAAGGATATTCAAGTATTGGAGACGATCAAGGAAGGGGAGACTGTTTTTTCAAGGGAATAGCTTTGATTAGAATCCACCCGTTGCCTAGACCATCCCATAGATTTAGATTATTCCCTGAAAACTAAATACGACACACAACTGAGCAGAAGCTGTGCCACCCAACCCTCTCAAAAGCACATGAGAGGGTACTTTTTTTATAGAAAACCTATTCTTCTGTAGATACTTTCAAAAGTATATTTGGGTGCCTACATCAAATACCTTTTATTTTTCGGTTTTTTAGGCTTTTTTAGTATTCATCAGCCCAAAACAAGCCTCACATGGTATTAATTCTATCTGTTCTTTTTGTACTTGCTTTCATTTTAATAGCCATCGTCAAATATGACATTCACCCCTTCCTAGTGCTTTTTGCTGCTGCATTACTCTACGGCTTGCTGTCTGGAATGTCTTTTGACTTGATTATTCAATCTATCTCTGAAGGCTTTGGCGGTGTTTTGGGTTCTGTCGGATTGCTAATTCTTTTGGGAGTAATTTTGGGTACTTTTTTAGAAAAAACGGGAGGAGCTTTAGTCATAGCAGAAAAAATTCTAAGCTGGATCGGTAAAAAATCAGTGAACCTCACCATGATGCTGGGAGGATATGTTCTTTCTATCCCGGTTTTTGGGGACTCTACAATTATCATGATGAACCCCATTGCCAAATCCTTGGCAGTAAAAAGTAACCGTTCTTACGCAGGAACCATGATTGCCCTTTCGCTAGGTGCCATGTGTAGTCATTCGCTTGTCCCTCCCACACCTGGCCCTATAGCCACCGCCGGGATACTTAATGCGGACTTGGGACAGATGATTTTCTGGGGTGTAATCGTATCGCTATTGACTCTCATTCCGGGCTATATTTTTGTCAACAAATTCGTTTCGCGAATTCCACTTGAAGCAACTATCGAAACAGATCAAGAAGCCGTCTCTCGAAATGATTATCCTTCAGCAATCAAGTCATTTCTCCCGATCATCATTCCCCTGTTGTTGATCATTATGGCTTCCATAGCCAATTATCCCACCAAGCCTTTTGGAGAGGGACAATTATTAGGAGTGATCAAATTTATCGGCTCACCGGTCATTGCTTTGCTGATCGGTGCGCTGCTTTCCTTTACCCTACCCAAAAAACTCGATAAAAAAATGCTGTCGGCAAGTGGTTGGGTCGGCAAGGCACTCTTTATTGCTGCCCCGGTTATTTTCATCACAGGTGCCGGAGGTGTATTTGGGAAAATGCTTCAAAATTCGGGCATAGGCACTTTGGTCAGCGAAGGGATGAAAGATGCCAATTGGGGTATTTTCCTGCCTTTTCTGATCGCTTTTGCGCTTAAGACAGCTCAAGGTTCTACTACAGTCGCGATGATTACGACAGCTTCCATCATTGCTCCTTTGATGGGACCACTGGGTCTAGATACAGAAACGATGAAAGTACTGACTGCCCTCTCGGTCGGTGCAGGAGCCATTGCCATTTCCCATGCCAATGACAGCGGATTTTGGGTAGTCACTCAGCTCTCTGGCATGACCGTGAAGCAGGGAAATCAATCTCACAGCCTAGGTACCCTGATAATGGGGATTTCGGCCATTGTGATTATATACCTGATTAGTTTATTTGTTGGATAAAAATTACCGCGCCGTCCAGCCTCCATCTACGGTGATCAAGGAACCTACCATGTATGTCGCGGCATCGGAAGCCAAAAAGAGTGCCGCTCCCTGAATCTCCTTCAGCTCACCCCATCTTCCCAGCGCTGTGGCTCCGACGATAAATTTCTTTCCCTCCTCGGTATTAGCAATCGGCTCATTCATTTCAGTCAGAAAAGGCCCGGGACAAATGGCATTTACGGTGATATTCCATGGAGCAAGCTCCAAAGCTAAAGCTCGGGTCATATTAACAACCGCCCCCTTACTTGCGGTGTAGGGAGTACGATTGGCCAAGCCGACCACACCCAGTGTGCTCGCCAAATTAATAATTGCTCCTTTTTTCTTTTCTTTCATAGAAGGAATAACCGCCTTCGAGGCCAACCAGGTCCCATTCACATTGATATCCATGACTTTCTTAAAATCCTCCTCCGAAAGCTCATCAATCCCTCCCCGAATATTTATCCCAGCTGAATTGATGAGTGTATCAATTCGTCCAAACGTATCCAAGGCTTTTTGGGCCATAGATTCCATCGCTTTTGCCTTGGTGACATCTGCAGCAAAACCAATGGCTTTGACCCCATATTGATTGGAAAGTTCCAAAGCAGCTTCGTCGCATTCGGCTTGATTACGGCTGACAAGCATCACATCTGATCCCGCTGATGCCAAGCCTGCAGCCATGGCAAAACCCAACCCTTTGGAGCCTCCAGTAATGATGGCCGCATTGCCTTTTTGAGTAAAAAGTTCTATTCCTGGAAGTTTGTTGAAATCTGTCATTTGATTGGAATTAGGTTAAAAGGTTTGATTTGGAGTAGTTTAAGCATTTTTGAACGTTTTCTTCCTCCACTTGTAATTTTTGTTGGTCTGAAAGGCCAGAAACCTGAGGTAAAGAGCCCGAATAGCTTTCTTTGCGGACAAAGGATAAATGCCTAGACAGCTCGGAACCTGAAACACTTTCAAAAGTCTCCCAATACTTATCTGTTAGGCAAGGAATTTTCAAAGGGTCCCGGGTGATCATTTCCAGTGAAAACTGAATATCCGGATTGAATTTCCTGCAGAGATCCATTCCTTTTTTCAAATCTACAATCCCTTCTCCCAAAGGCACCTCCGAAAGTAGAAATCCTTCCTCATATTCCTGAACACCCATATCTTTCACATGGGTAGAAAAAGCAAATGGCGCTAAATTTTCAATCACTTGATTGGGGTTTTCCAAAAGGGAAACATTATTTCCAAAATCAACCGTAGCACCCACCCACTCAGAACTTAAGTTTTTTAAAATTTCGACAAGTTCCTCCGAAGTCCAGTCCTTATGGTTTTCCACTGCCAATTTCACCTGATGCTTTTTGACTATTGCTTCGGCCAACTGCAAAGAAATCAATGCCTTTTTCTTAAAGTCCTTAAATTGATCATTGGATTCAAAGTTCTCATAGCGACGACCATTTAAGCAAACTGTTCTGAGCACTGTGGCTCCCGCATTTTTAGCATCCTTAATTTCCTGTTCAAATCGATCTAGATCCGTCTTTTCTTTCGGTAAACTAATACTTCCTTCCAAGTACAAGCCCAACTTCTCCCGCTCTTCTCTTACCGTTTTACTAAAGTCAAATCCCCAAGCTCCCACGGTAGTCTGAACTCCCCCGGCACCGATTTGATGACAGTGCCGCATCAAATCCAAAGCATTTTCAAAAGGAGGGAAATCCTCGCTTTTCACCCTACCTCCATAGCGCATTCCATAGGAATGGATGACTATTCCCATCGAATACTCTTTCAAAAAATCAGGAATTCTGGGAAAAGGCATAGAAAAGGAAAGTGCTGCCAAACTGCTGGTTTGAAGGAATTGGCGTCTTTTCATCATGGCTTGGGATTGGGTTTTGTCTTTTCTTGATTGAGTTTGGAGATATGAGCGTTCAGTTCGTCAGCTGACCAAGGGTAAACTCTCCCTTGCGATGTATGGCGCGTACCTCCCACGAGTCTTGGGCTGATTGGTCCGGCTTGATTCCCCCACTCATTTCTAATGTAGGTCAAAATAGCCGCAATGCTTCCATCATCCATGGTGGAATGGGAAGGCATGACAGGGAGAATTTCCGGTACATCATATTCTTTCCCATTGACAGAGATCGGACCTTCGATTCCATGCAATAAAATCAAAGCTAGCCTTCGCTCATCTCCAGTCACCCATTCAGAACCTACCAAAGGCGGCCCCATTCGATTGACACCTCCTCCATTACTCGCATGGCACCCTGCGCAAGAAGTCAGATACTTTTGCCTACCATCAGCAAAAAGCACTTGAGATTGCGCATCCAATGTCAAAACATTATTAGACTCCATTTCAGGCGAAAACCCCTCCCAACGAAAAAGATTCTTTGCCCGAGTAAGCTGCTGATTTTGTTCCGTAAATTGAAATAATTCCGGCTCCCGGTCTAGCCAAAATTTACCTTGATTTTCTGCTTTTGAGCCTTGGATGGCTAGCGCTGATAATACTGCCTCAGAAGACCAGTGAGTTGATTTGGAAGCAATAAAATTCAAAAGAGAAGCAGTCTCATCCGGATCTGAACCTTGTACTACAGCCAAAGCGAGCGTCTCTAAAAATATGGCTTTCGCTTCAGATTGGACTTCAAGAAAATTCTCCTTTTCCAGATAAGTCAAAAACTCAAACTCATCCCCTTCTAAGCTGCTCATGACCGCATCCCGAAAAAGTGCCTCAGAACCAAAATCCTCCAAGATCGACTTCAGTAAATCAAACTTCACCGGATTTTGTAGCACGGAAGCGGTTAGGGCAGCCTGCAATGCTAGACTTTCATCTTGAACTGGTGATATCGCAATCAGACTCTTACCAAGTTCCCTTGCGACTATTTCATCTTTTTCAGCGGCTTTTTCTAAAATTCTCAAAATATGCCTTTGCACTTCATTACTCGAATTGCCGAAGGATTGAAGTAGGAAATCAGGATCTACTGCACCCAATCCTTCCAAGGTCCACAAGGCATGAATTCTTCCAAGATCAGTTTTGGACTTTTCACGAATAAACTCCTCAATCAAATTGACTAAACTCAACCCTCCTCTCTCTATCAAGAGGCGTTGAGACATATCTCGATACCAGCCATCTGCATGATCCAAGGTGAAAATTAAATCTTCATCGGAAAGATCAGTCAGATTAACACTTTCAAAATTGGAATGACCCTTCGGAACTATGCGCCAAATTCTCCCCATATGGCCCGGCTGATCAAGATTGCGAAGCAAGGTCTGCTCTCGGAGATAGTCTGTCATGTAAGACCCATGCTGCACGATTCCCTGATACATATCGGCGATATACAATCCCCCGTCAGGACCTAAAGTCCCATAAACAGGCCGAAAACGTTCATCCGTTGAGGCCATAAATTCCCTTCCGGGATTAGGATCCTCAGCGGATAGTTTTACGCCCTCCTCTCGAATGACATTGCGCTTTACAAGATTCCCGGCATTCTCCATCACAAACATATTACCATGATACTCCTGGGGCAAAAGGCTTGCTCGGTAAACGGTCGGTGCACTTGCCGAAGTAAATTCAAGTAAACGGCCGGTAGAGTCCAATGTGCCGGGAATATAGCCCCGATTTACAGCCAAATTACTTCGGATGGGATAGACACGGCGATCAATGGTCAGGCCATGATCGATTCCTGTATTCGCTTGATGATTCTTGTTTCTGCTGAAAGTATTTGGCGGAACCAGATCACCATGAAGCTGAGACCAATTATAATTATAGATCAAGCGACCCTGATCATCTTGGGTGATTCCCCATTGCCCCCTAAACTCGGTACTATCACGAATCCATTCTCCATCCTGTAGTCGATATCGAAGCCTGGATTTGGCGCTGTAGTACCAGTTGTCTAGATTTCTGACAAAACCATTATCTGAATGTTCGGGAATTCCATTGGCAGCATAGGTGGAATCCAATAAAGTCTTTTTATCAGCTATCCAATCTCCGTCCAAGTCTTCGGTAACCCAAAGCGCATTATTTTCGGCGACCAAAGCCCCATTTTCAAAAAGCCCTAAGGCACGAGGCATGATCAAGCCGTCCAAATAAACAATTCGATGATCCATTTTGCCATCACCATCTGTATCTTCTAAAATAGCAATGGATCCGACGGGTTGGCCCTCTTCAGAGCCGTCGATATCATTCATATATCCGCGCATCTCCACAACCCAAAGCCTCCCTCGTTCATCAAATTGAATGATCACGGGACTTTCTACCAAGGGTTCGGAAGCAACCAATTGAACTTCCAGTCCAGGATCAATTTGAAAAGTGAGAATTTCTTCCTCGGCAGCTCGTGCAGGGCTATCCGGAGTCTCAGGCATTGGCTTCGGCTCCTTGCAGGCAGCAAGAATTGAAATGGAGCAAAAAAAGACTTTCCAAGAGAGCCTATTCATGGCATGTAGATTATTTTGGGCGATAAGGTCAATAAACCTCCTTTCTAAAATGAAATATATTTCCCTGATTACCAAACGAGTATTTGGTGAGCGGTTTGAATTATGAGCTTTTGAAAAAGAAAGGACTCAAATAAAGTACAGGAGAGTTTACTCCCGCAAAGAAGCAAAGTGGCAAAGGATCGAATGAAGAATTAAAAAGATACAGAAGAAAGAGTCCTGAAGGCACGAAATATATTAGCCGGGGGTTGCCAACCCTAAGTAAAAGAACAACATCATTCCCCAGCACTGCCCCTTGATCTCGAATAGGAAGTAGAAATAGGGTGCCAGTAAGACGGAAACGAATTTGCTTAGTGAACAGATGCTATGACGTCAATTTACCACGGCGGAAAAGTACTTCCAATTTTCAAATCCTAAATAAACCTCCAATCAAAGGAAGCCTCCTATTTTCAAAAGAGATTCAGAAATCCTGAAAATTGGACGTAAATTCCATTCACAAATCCATGAAACAACTTCTGATCGCCATATTTCTTTGTGTGAGCATTGCCGGGCCGATGAGTATGGGAATGGCTGCGTTCGAATTGCGCTTTTGGGAGTTGAGGGAAAATTTCTCGGAGCGATATACCCAAAGCGAAAATAAAGAACGCGTTCAGACACTAATTTTTTCAAAAAGCGAAATCTCTCAAGTTTTGAAATGGGAGCATGATCGGGAATTTGAGTACCAAGGTCAGATGTATGACGTGCTGGAAATTCACGACAAAGGCGAACAAGTCGAATACCTGGTTTGGCATGATGAGGAAGAAAGCGAATTGAAAGAAAAAGAGCGCGAATACGAGGATTTTGAACATGAAAACCATGAAAGAGCTCAATCAAAAAGTTCTTTTCACCTCACTTTTTTCTTTCAGGAAATCCCACTAACAAGCTTCTTGAAATTATCTCCGGAGCCTTTAGACTCAGTCCAAATCGAAGCATCCTGGAATAATCTTAATACCCTTCCAGTCACCCCTCCTCCTATTCTATTCCGATGATTTAGCATTGCTGCTTATCGTCAGCATTTGTATCAATTAATCCAGAATAGAAATGAAATATTTTATGACCTGGGTGATTTGTTGTGCCTTGATTTTTGAAATGAGAAGTCAGACGATCATCATTTTGGACAAGGCCAATGAAGAACCAGTAAGTACTGCGGCAGTCAGTGATCCTGCCACGGGCAGAGTGGTTTTTGCCAATAAAAAAGGACAGGCAGACCTGAGTTCTTTCGCGGCATCTAATACCTTACAAATAAGCAGTTTTGGGTATAGCACCCTGATGATCCGAAAATCAGAATTGGCTTCGAGTGATGATCTGGTTTTCTACTTGGAGAAAAACAATCTGAATTTGGGAGAGGTAATCATCTCGGCCAATAAATGGACCCAAGACAGTCGGAACATCCCTCAAAAAATCACCCCTATCCCAAAGGCTGAAGTGGAATTTCAAAACCCTCAAACAGCAGCTGATTTGCTTGGGATTTCTGGCAAAGTCTATGTACAAAAAAGCCAACAAGGGGGAGGAAGCCCGATGATCAGAGGGTTTGCCACCAATAGACTTCTCTACTCGGTGGACGGAGTGCGGATGAATACGGCAATTTTCCGAGGAGGAAATATCCAAAACGTCATCAACCTTGACCCTTTTGCCATTAGCAGCACGGAGGTCCTTTTCGGCCCTGCTTCTGTCATCTATGGGAGTGATGCTATCGGAGGAGTGATGAGTTTCCAAACATTGAATCCATCATTTTCTGTCAACGAAAAACCTGTAGTATCTGGCACCTTGCTTGGCCGATATTCGTCGGCTAATCAAGAAAATACGGGACATGCATCGGTGCAAATCGGCTGGAAAAAATGGGCCATTGCCACCAGTTTTACTTCCTGGGACTTTGATGATTTGAGGCAGGGAAGTAATGGTCCTGACGATTACCTAAAGCGTAACTATGTCGAGCGAATAGACGGAGAAGATGTGGTAATCCCAATCGAGGACCCTGCTTTGGTGCAGATTCCATCAGGCTACAATCAACGAAACTTGATGCAAAAGGTGCGTTTCCGCCCAAATGATCATTGGGAGTTTCAGTATGGTTTTCATTATTCGGCTACCTCTAGCTATGGGCGCTATGACCGGCACAATCGTGTCCGAAATGGACTTCCCCGCTATGCTGAATGGAATTATGGCCCGCAGAAATGGATGATGAATCACCTGAAAGTTTCCAATTTTCAGTCCAACAGTTTCTATGACCGAGTGAACCTTAGTATGGCTTTGCAGAATTTCGAGGAAAGCCGAATCGACCGGGACTTGAACAACCCGATTCGAAACACACAAATCGAAGAGGTCAATGCCTACTCGGCCAATTTAGATTTTACTAAAAACTTAAATCCCCAGAATTACCTATTCTATGGTTTGGAGTGGGTTTTAAATAATGTAAACTCTTCGGGTTTTACGACAAACATCGATTCAGAAATTCAGGAAGATGGACCTTCCCGTTATCCCAATTCCACCTGGACCTCTTTTGGAGCCTATCTCAATTGGGAGTCAAAAATCCATGAAAAAGCGACTCTTCAAACAGGCCTTCGATACAGTCATTTCGGAATCGAGAGTCAATTTGATACCCGCTTTTTCCCTTTTCCATTTGAAGAGGCAAGTCTAAAAAATGGTAACCTGACAGGAAGTGTGGGAATCATTTGGAATCCGGCTGAATCCTGGATCCTCAGCACCAATTTAGGAACCGCATTCCGCTCTCCAAATGTGGATGACATCGGAAAGGTATTTGATTCGGAACCCGGGGCTGTCACCGTCCCCAACCCAAATTTAAATCCGGAGTACGCCTACAACTGGGATATTTCTATTGCCAAAGTGATCAATGAAACATTGAAGTTTGACCTGACTGGCTTCTACACGCTGCTTGATAATGCCTTGGTACGTAGAAACTTCCAACTGAATGGTCAGGACAGTATTTTCTATTCGGGAGAACTGAGCCAAGTACAAGCTATCCAAAATGCCGCCCAAGCTCGAGTTTACGGTTTACAGTTGGGCATGCAGATCAAATTGAGTAGCCGCTTTACTTTCCTTACGGACATGAATTTCCAAGAAGGGGAAGAAGAGCTGGATGATGGAAGCATCAGCGCCTCTAGACATGCAGCACCTTTTTTTGGAGTGAGCCGAATAGACTATCAGGCGAAAAAGCTTCGCGCTCAACTCTATGTGGACTATCAAGGTGAGCGTAGCTTTGAGAATCTGGCCTTTGAAGAGCAGCGAAAAGATGAAATCTATGCCAAGGACGAAAATGGGAACAACTACTCTCCAGCTTGGTACACGCTGAATCTAAAGTTTTCCTATCCTTTGACTGATTTTCTATTTCTAAATATTGGATTGGAAAATATCACGGATCAGCGCTACCGACCTTACAGTTCCGGAATCTCGGGACCTGGTCGTAATTGGGTTCTCTCTCTGAGGGGTAATTTCTAAGTATTGATTAAAGTCTGGGGTTTTCCTCAGACTTTTTTTTAATTTAATCAGTGAACACCCAGACTTTTATGATAGACTATCCCAAGTCCCCTGAAGAAATACAAGCCTACCTGAAAAATGGTCTTAGCCAGGAAGAAGCGGCTAAACGGCTGGGGCAATTCGGGCCTAATCAACTGAAAGAAAAAAAGAAGAAATCCACCTTTCAACTTTTTCTAGACCAATTCAAAGACTTTATGATTACCATTTTGGTCATCGCTGCAATATTCTCAGGTATTGCAGGAGAGTGGTCTGACACGATTATCATTTTGGTTATCGTTGTTTTGAATGCCATCATGGGCTTCGTACAAGAGTATCGTGCCGAAAAAGCTATGGAATCCCTCAAAAAAATGAGTGAGGTCCAGTCGCAAGTCATTCGGGGAGGAAAAAACCAAGTCTTACCCTCCCGGGATTTGGTGCCGGGCGATTTAGTACTCTGTGAGGCGGGGAATATGATCCCGGCAGATATTCAATTATTGGAAGAGAATGCCATTAAAGTCGATGAATCCTCCTTGACTGGAGAATCTGTCCCTGTGGAAAAAGAGGCTAGTAAATCCATCACCCCATCTGCTGAAATCGATTCTCCTACACACCTTTTTAAAGGTACCCTACAAACCAATGGGCGGGGAATGGGAATCATTTTAGCAACCGGAATGAATACCCAACTGGGGAAAATCGCCGATTTACTTCAGGAAAAAAGGCCGAACACTCCTCTTCAAATCCGAATGGAGAAATTCGGCAAAACCATTTCACTTTTTATCCTTTTGATTTGTCTGGTGATTTTTGGAATGGGTATTCTGAGAGGAGAAGATCCTATCCCTCTGATGCTGGTCAGCGTGAGTCTAGCCGTGGCGGCCATTCCAGAAGCATTACCCGCTTTGATCACCATTGCGCTATCTTTGGGCGCAGCCCGACTTGCAAAAAAAGAAACTTTGATACGCAAACTACCTGCCGTGGAAAGCTTGGGGTCCATCACCTTCATTTGCACAGATAAAACCGGCACCCTGACCAAAAACCAAATGAAGGTCGTCCGGAAAGAGGCCTCCCAAGACTCCTTACCGGAAGGAAATGTACCCCTTCAATTGGCCATGGCGCTCAATCATGACATTCAGTCCAACGAGGAAGGGGATTTCATGGGCGAAGCGACTGAATTGGCATTGGTAGAGCATATCGTAGAAGATTTGGGGCAAAAGGAGTACGAGCAAATTCAAGAAAAATATCCCCGAGTCGGAGAGATCCCTTTTGATTCGGAACGAAAGCGGATGAGTACTTTCCATCAATTTGAGGACCATGTTTTAGTCATTTGTAAAGGGGCTACTGAGACTATCCTTGACGTACTTGAAAAGGATATTTCTTCAGAAGAAATTATAAAAATGTCCGACCAATGGGCTTCTGAGGGAGAGCGGGTCTTGGCTTTTGCAGGAAAACTCATCCCCTCCCTTCCGGCAGAAGAAGAATGGGAGAATTTGGAAAAAGACCTGTCTTTTTGGGGTTTGGCGGGCATGATAGACCCTCCACGCGAGGAGGTGAAAGAAGCTATTCAGGAATGTAAAACAGCGGGTATTCAACCTGTCATGATCACTGGAGATCATCCCGAAACTGCCAAAACCATTGCTGAGCAAGTTGGTATTTTGGAGGAAGGCAGACTATCCATCAGCGGCTCGGAATTGCGTGAGCTTTCAGATGAAGATTTTGAAAAGCAAATCGAAAAAATCAGTGTTTATGCTCGGGTTTCTCCCGACCAAAAATTACGAATCGTCAAAACCCTTCAAAGTAAAGGACAATTTGTAGCCATGACAGGAGATGGGGTGAACGACGCCCCGTCCCTTCGGGCAAGTACGATTGGAGTGGCGATGGGAATTACCGGTACAGACGTGAGCAAAGAAGCCGCTCACATGATTCTGTTGGATGATAACTTTGCTACCATCGTGCGAGCAATCCGGGAAGGCAGAAGAATTTTTGACAATATCCGGAAGTTCATCAAGTACATCATGACCTGTAATGGGGCAGAGATTTTGACGATTACGCTTGCTCCATTTTTGGGTATGCCGATCCCCCTTCTTCCCATTCATATTCTGTGGATCAATTTGGTTACTGATGGCATCCCGGCATTGGCATTGGCAAAGGAAAAAGCCGAAAGCAATATCATGAAACGGCCTCCACGACCACCAAAGCAGAGTCTTTTTGCTGATGGTGTAGGGATTCACATCCTTTGGGTTGGTACCTTGATGGCTGCAGTGACGCTTTTCACCCAATATTGGGCGATCCGAAATGAATGGCATTGGCAGACTATGGTTTTTTCTGTCTTGGCCTTTTCCCAATTGGGACATGTGATGGCCGTGAGAAGCGACCGGGATTTTCTATTTAAGCAAGGACTCTTCAGCAATCTGCCTTTGATTCTCGCCGTTTTAGGAATGATTGCTTTACAGATATTGGTCATTTATGTGCCCGTTTTCAATAAACTTTTTCATACAGAAGCGTTGAATCTACCCGAGCTACTGATTTGCGGAGGGATGGGTTTGGTTGTTTTTCATGCTGTGGAAATGGAGAAATTGGTGAAAAAATGGCGAAGGAACAGCTGAATATACTTGCATAGCTAAGCATTTTGGAAAAAAAAGTCTGTGCAAGAGAAACTAAAACTCATGAATAGAAGAAAATTTTTAAAATCTGGAATCGCATTGGGAACTGCCCTGGCAGCTGGTGGAATTTATGCATGGAAAATCGAGCCTTATTGGTTGGAATTTGTTCATCTCCCCATGCCTGTCAAAAATTTACCCAAAGAGCATGTAGGGAAAACCCTCATCCAACTTTCTGATATCCATGTCGGTGATAGGGTTCCTGCTGATTACTTGATAGAATCCATGAGAAAAGCACAGGCCTTAAATCCCGATTGGGTTGTTTATACGGGGGACTTCACGCATTTCAAAAACTCCGAGCAGTACAGCCAACTCAGCACTGTGCTCCAATCAGCTACCAAGGGAAAAATAGGAACTTTCGCCTCCTTAGGAAACCACGATTATGGACATGCTTGGTCCATGCCCGAGGTAGCAGATGAAACCACTTCTATCCTCGAAAATGCAGGAATCAAGACTTTAAGGGATCAAAAATACAACTCGGAGGGATTGACGATATACGGAGTGGAAGACCTCTGGGGCACTAATTTCAATCCCGAAAAAGTGATGAAAACCTGGGATCCCAAAGAAGCCGCTCTCGTGATGTGTCATAACCCTGATGCCTGTGATCTTCCCGTTTGGAACGGTTATGATGGTTGGGTTTTGGCTGGCCATACGCACGGAGGTCAAGTCAGGCCACCTTTCCTTCCGCCACCTATTCTGCCCGTCAAAAATAGACGCTACGACCAGGGAAAAATTGACCTAGAAGATGGACGAACCCTTTACATCAATCGGGCTCTAGGAAATTACTTCCCTATCCGCCTGAATGTCCGCCCTGAGATCACCGTTTTCACCCTTACCCAAGCATTAGTCCAATTTTCCATTTAATTCTTTCCCCAATCTGATTATCTTCCGAATTCGTTTTTGCAAAAAATAAAAATCGGTGTCTTTAGAAAAACAGGAAAAACTGCCAAGAAACCTTGGGCTTTGGGGCATTTGGATGCTTGTGGTCAACGGATTTATTGGAGCAGGAATCTTTGGATTGCCTTCCGGCGCAGCGGATTTGGCAGGAGATTACAGCGTTTGGATTTATGCTTTTTGTGCACTGCTCATGCTTCCGGTGATTTTGAGCTTTGCCGAAGTTGGGAGTTACTTTAGAGGGACAGGCGGCCCGATCAAATACGGAACGCAGGCTTTTGGAGGATTTGTGGGCTTTCAAGGAGGCTGGTTGTATTACCTCGCCCGGCTGATTTCCTTCGCCGCCAACACGGTCCTTTTATCAGACAGCATCGCCTACTTTTTTCCAATTGCAGGAGAAGGTACCGGTCGTCTTTTTACCATTTTGCTTACCATTCTGGGACTTAGTTCGGTGAATATTTTGGGTTCGAGTGAGTCCATCCGATCCATGACCTTTTTCACCGTTATCAAATTTGGAGTCTTGATAAGCTTGGTTTTTGGAGGCTTTGTACTTTTGGGAGACACCATGGTCCCAACATTTGATTCAGCGCTTCCTCAGGCGGGAGATTTAGGTGCGGCAGCCTTGCTTTTGATTTATGCTTTTGTAGGCTTTGAGGGGGCGATTGTCCCTGCAGGAGAAGCTAAAAAACCCGAGCGAGACATGCCCATGGGGCTAATTCTAGGACTTATAGTTGTGGTGATTTTATACATGCTGATCCAACTAGTGGCTATGGCAGCAGTCCCAAATTTGGCAGAATCTACCACTCCACTACTAGACACAGCATCCAACCTCTTTGGGGAATTTGGAGCCTACTTTCTGATGGTTGGCGTGGCCACCTCCGTAATCGCCAATCTGATTAGCTCCATGTTTTCCGCTACGCGTGTCACCTATGCACTTTCACTAGAAAATTCCCTCCCAGCTTGGTTTGGAAAGGTCCACAATCGCTTTCTTACACCCGCCAATTCAGTCCTATTTTTCGGAATCGCAGCCTTAATCCTAGCGGCCATGGGCTCTTTCCGGTTCCTGGCGGCCATGACAGTTTTATCCCGGCTTTTCCTATTTATCATGACTTGTGCAGCCGTACCTGCACTTCGACCAAAGTTCCGTGGACAAGGAAGATTTATTCTAAAAGGCGGCTATCTAATTCCAATTTTAGGAATTTTGTCTTGCCTGTGGCTGATGATGCAAGTAAGCTGGGAATCAGTTTGGATGACAGGAATCTTTGTATTGATTGGAACGGGTCTGTATTGGATCGGAAAGCGACAAGCAGATAATTCCACAGAATAAACGCTTAGCTTTTCCGATAAATAGTAATTTCGTCCATGTCCCAGGAGAAACTTGCCATCCGTACCGTAATTTTCAGCATGCTGGGAAATGGGCTGCTCTCAGGAATCAAATTTCTGGCAGGTATTTTCGGAAATTCCTTTGCGCTGATCGCTGATGCTATTGAGTCCTTGGTGGATGTTTTTTCAAGCATTTTGGTCTTGATCGGCTTGAAATATGCACAGCGGCCGGCAGACGAAAATCACCCCTATGGACATGGAAAAGCTGAAGCCCTGATTACCTTTCTGGTGGTGGGTTTTCTAATCGTCTCTGCGGTGACCATTGCCTATCAGGCCATTCAAAATATCCGCACACCACATGAGGGACCGGCATCTTGGACCTTGGCGGTTTTGGCAGCGATTATTATGTGGAAAGAAATATCCTACCGATTTGTACTTAATCGCAGCAAAAAGCTTCAATCGAGCTCCCTCCGAGCTGAAGCTTGGCATCATCGCAGTGATGCTATTACTTCAGTAGCTGCATTTATCGGGATTTTGATCGCGATTTGGGGTGGTGAGGGCTATGAAAAGGCTGATGACTATGCAGCCATTTTTGCCGCAGGCTTCATTCTCTACAATTGCTACCTTATTTTCCGGCCGGCACTTGGGGAAGTCATGGATGAAGATACTCATGATGACTTGACTGCCGAAATCCGAAAAGTCGCACTGACGGTAGAAGGAATCACTGGTACAGAAAAATGCTTTATTCGAAAAGCGGGTATGAAATTCCACGTTGATTTGCATGCTAATGTGGACGGGGACTTGACTGTGAGAGAAGGACATGACATCGCCCATGATCTCAAGGATACTTTGAAGAAAGAAATCCCCGAACTAGGGCATATCTTGATACATATCGAGCCGTTCGATTAGAGGCTGACAATTAATGTCTTTACAAATTCTCTTCTGCGTTTTTTAAGCTAATTTGAGACCATGGAAAAAATCCTAACTACAAGTTACAAAAGCCCCGTCGGCGAATTGATCCTTGGTGCTTTTCAAGGTCGACTATGCCTCTGTGACTGGCAGTATCGGAGGATGAGAAAGGCAGTGGACGAACGTATCCAAAAAGGGCTAAATGCTGATTTTTTGAACTTTGATCTTGATTCGGAGAAGAAAAGCCCCACTTCAGCTACAGATAAGGATTTTAGACCTGAAAATATCGAAGTCATCCAAGAGGCTATCAAACAGTTAGATAGCTATTTTTCCGGAAATCGAAAAACCTTTGATATCCCTCTAAGCTTGGTTGGTACTGATTTTCAAGAGGCTGTTTGGAAGGAATTGATGAAAATTCCTTTTGGAGAAACGAGAAGCTACCTGGAACTTTCCCGGCAATTGGGTAATCCGGATGCAATCCGTGCGGTCGCTTCTGCCAATGGTGCCAATGCAATTTCCATAATTATTCCCTGTCATCGGATTATTGGTTCGGATGGAAACCTGGTTGGCTATGCCGGAGGCTTGGATGCAAAAAAGCGATTGTTGCGACTTGAGGGAGCGAAACCTTTAAAAAACCAAAACCAGCTTGATTTTTTTAACTAGGCCAATAACCCAAAACACTGCTTCGCAATTTCCAATTCTTCGTTGGTTGGGATGACCAATAATTTGACCTTAGAATCCAAGGTTTGAATCTCCTGAATTCCTTTACCTAAACTCTCATTTTTTCCCAAATCCATCTGAATTCCGAGATAGTCCATATTTTCACAAACCAATTTTCGGGTCAAGCGATCATTTTCACCCACTCCTCCTGTAAAAATCACCCCGTCCAGCCCATTCATACAAGCCGTGAATGCGCCGATGTATTTTTTGATGCGGTAAGCGTACAAGTCATAGGCAAGTTGGGCTCTAGGATCCCCTTCCTGAAGTAGCTTCTGAATATCCCGCATATCGCTGTAGCCTGTCAAGCCCAACATTCCACTTTTTTTGTTGAGCAATGTATTCACTTCCTCGAGACTGTATCCCAATTGATTTACCAAATAAAAAATGACCGCCTGATCGATGTCCCCTGCCCGAGTTCCCATAATCAAGCCATTCATAGGCCCCATTCCCATGCTGGTATCAATCGATTTCCCATTTTGAATGGCAGCCATACTACAGCCATTGCCCAAGTGGATGCTGATAAGCTTGATGTTTTGACTTCCTAAATATTCCATTGCCCGCTCGGATACATACTTATGGCTAGTTCCATGAAATCCATAGGCCCGAATCCCATGCTGCTCATACAGCTCATTGGGAATGGCCATCCGAAAAGCAACAGGAGGCTGTGTCTGATGAAAAGCCGTGTCAAAAACAGCGATTTGCTTGGCCTCAGAAAAAATCTCTTCCGCCACTTCTATACCCAAGTAATTTGCCGGATTATGTAGCGGAGCAAGGGGAAAAAGCTCCTTGATTTTTGCTTTTACCTCAGAACTGATCAGTTGGGTACTGGCAAATTTTTCTCCCCCATGCACAACCCGATGTCCAACCGCTTCTACCTGCTTTGGATCAGAAATGACGCCTATCTCAGGATCAGTCAAATATTCAGCAACCAACCTCAACCCCTCAGAATGAGAATTAATAGCTTTGGTTTCACTTCGTTCAATTTTCCCCTTTGGCAAAAAAGCCTTATAGTCAATTCGGGACTCATCCAACCCAATTCGGTCCACCATTCCTGAACAAATAACCTTCTCCTCGGGCATTTGAATCAGTTGATACTTGATGGAACTACTTCCGGAATTAATGACAAAGATTTTCATTTGGCTGATTCTTGTGCTTGAATGGCTGTAATTACAACCGTATTAAAAATATCAATGACTGTGCACCCTCGACTCAGGTCATTGACGGGTTTGTTGAGCCCTTGGAGCATAGGACCGATGGCAATAGCCCCGGTTTCCCGCTGCACGGCTTTGTAGGTGTTATTTCCTGTGTTGAGATCTGGGAAAATCAAGACACTGGCCTGACCCGCTACCTCAGAATTGGGAAGTTTCTGTCTTCCTACGATCGGATCCACTGCCGCATCGTATTGAATAGGCCCCTCAATCTTAAGTTCTGGACGTCTGGATTTGACGATTTCGGTGGCTTTTCGCACTTTCTCTACCTCCTCTCCTGCTCCGGAAGTCCCCGATGAATAGGATAGCATCGCTACTTTGGGTTCAATCCCAAACATCAAAGCGGATTCAGCTGAAGAGATGGCGATATCCGCCAATTGCTCAGAAGTGGGATTGGGCACGACTGCACAATCCCCGAAAACCGACACCCGATTAGGGAGACACATAAAGAAGACCGAGGAAACGGTATTGACACCGGGTTTGGTTTTGACGAACTGCAAAGCGGGTCGAATCGTATGTTGGGTAGTATGCACTGCTCCGGAAACCATGCCATCAGCATGACCCTTATACACCATCATGGTTCCGAAATAAGATACATCATGCATGAGATCTCTGGCTGTCGTGAGGGAAATTCCCTTTGCTTTGCGAAGCTCATACAATTCCTGCGCGTACTCCTCAAATCGATCCGAAGTAGCAGGTTCTACAATATTGATTCGGTCAAAGTCCGTGGAAATATTCAGACGAGCCATCATGGATTCGATCTCCTCTCGATTTCCCAAAAGGGTAAGCTCAACCACTTCCTGTCGCAGAAGCATGTCTGCGGCCTGCAAAATCCGCTCATCTGTTCCCTCTGGCAAGACGATGTGTTTTTTATGACTTTTGGCCCGCTTGACGATCTGATACTGAAACATCCGAGGAGTCAGAATCTCCGAACTAAATGACCCCATTCGATCATCTAGTGCCTTTTCATCCACATATTCTTCAAAAAGCCGTATGGCCAAGGCGATTTTTTCCTTATCCTCCGGTGCAATACGGGCGCGAATTTCATTGACTTTGGTCACGACCATAAAAGTCCCATCGTCCACCTGCAAAATCGGCACAATCGTCTCCAAACCTTCCAAAAGCTTGACGATGGAGGGCTCAGGATGCATTCCTCCCGAAACGATGACCCCGGCTATCTTCCCAAAATTTCTGGAGATATTGGCCTGGAGGGAACCTATCAAGATATCCCCACGATCCCCCGGAGTGACTACGAGGGTATTATCATTAATTCGATCTAAGAAATTGTGAAGCTGCATGGCTCCCACGACTGATTGATCCACCCGATTGGTCAGGTACTGCTCCCCAAAAAGCAACTTGGCTCCCAAGGAATCCATGATTTCTCCCATCGTAGGATTGCTAAGCTGCTCATGGCTAGGAATAGCGCTGATCAGAATACTTTTTGGAAGAATATGCTTGAGCCGTCTAAGGATCTCATCCCGCTTGGATGGCTTGACTTTATTTGCGATGAGGGAAAGGACCTGAACCTCCTGACTGAGGTAGCTATTGACGCTTGCCATGGCCAGATCGATGATTTCTGAGGTCGTCCGATGGGCGCAATTGAGAATAATGGCAGCAGGGATTCCCAAGTTTTTGGCAATGCTGATATTCCCGTCAAACTCAACATTGGTGCTTACGTCCGAAAAATCAGTTCCTTCCACCACGATAAAATCTGCCGATTCTTTCAGAGAATTAAACTTCTCAATAATCACATCTATAAGAAAGGCCTCGTTACGCTTATTGATTTCCTTGAAGGCATTTTTCCGGGTGAAGGCATACATTTCATCATAGCGCTGATGAAGGTTGAAGTGCTTCCCGAGCAGTTCCAAACGCCGGTCTTTATCTCTCTTATTACCTGTTATGATGGGCTTGAAATAGGCCAATCGATCCGTTTTGGCAGCCAGCATATTCATTAGGCCCAAGGCAAAAATGGATTTGCCGGAAAAGGGTTCGGTTGTGGTGAGATAAATCGCTTTGGTCATAATATTCTAAAAACTAAATGAATCTGAGGCAAAATTGCTCCCGATAAGTTTAAAAATACCTGATAAAGATCAGCTGACAAGGAAATTTTTCTTTTTCAAGATTTACCAAAGTTGGGAAGGGTTAGAAGCAACAATGGTCAGATGTTTGGGGTTCGAGGTTCGGCGTTCAAGGTTGGGTGTTTTCTGACTTTGAAAATTGACTATTGAGTTTGATAATTGATCATTATCAACTGGCTCCCACTGCCAATGAAAACAGTTTTGGCAACGACCTTTCAACTTTTCCACCTCTCCCCTTACAATTCACTATTTACCTCTCACTACTTACCAATGAGATAGCCACGTCGCTTCTAGAATTACCCGAGAATCTAATGTTTTTCGTTCCAGCTCCTCGCTATGACGGCACCTTACAACCTTCCCTCTTTAAACTTTCCAATTCTAAAAAGTCCCCGCCACCAAGAACCCAATATAGGTCCCCAAGGCATTTCCCAAGCTTCCTACCAGAACTCCGGGAATCAACAAATCAGGACGATTTAAGCTTTCAGCAGCAGCGATGGCTGTCGTATTCCCTCCCACATTGGCCTGGGAAGCAACTGCGATCACATCCCAATCCATTTTCAAAAGTGCACCGATTCCAAAAACAAAAATACCGTGAATCAAAACAAGCAAACCCACAAAAAGAATCAAGGTACCCGCCAATTCACCCACACCGGACAGCGCACTGATATCGCAAAGCGTCCCTATCACCCCCAAGAAAATCATAATCATAAAGAAGCCTAGAGTTTGCTTTCCATGCAATTGCTTGACGGCGGGAAATTGTGCTAGAATCAAAGCAATAGTCGTCAAGGTGATAATCTCAGGGACTTGAGGAAAATACTCCGCCACTATTCCACTAATAACCATGGCCAAAAAGCCCAAAGCCAGCATGGAGGCCAAGGAAGACATGGAAATCACCTCAACCCCAGTACTCTTTGGGGTGCTTTGGGCTGATTGTAGTTTTTTTCGGGGAAAAAGCTTTTGAAGGTAGCGTGGCAAAATCAAGGTGGCGATAATCCAAGGCGTTCCGATCAAATTATCCACCACGGTAGTCGCTGCGAATAGTGGCCCGTTTTCATTGACTGCATAGCTCAGTGCTACTGCATTAAAATTGATACTGCCCCCGATATAGGTACCGGTGTACATTCCTGCCACGGCCCCGGCGAGTTCGCCAATCGCCGCTTCCGGCCTCACCAGCAACCAAGAGACAGCAACCCCAACCACGGTGCCCACGGTGCCAATGCCAAACATCAGGAGTATGGGAATCCCGGCGTCTTTAAGACTTCGTAAGTCGACTTCAAGCAAGGCGATGAAAATACCCAATGGGGCTAAATACAAAAACACCCCGTCGTAGATTGGGTGCCCTTCCATCGCAGAGGGAATCAGTCCCACATTAGCAAAAAAGGCGCAGATCAAAATCACCCAAATGGGCGTACCCACCGTCCTCCCCCATGGAAAACGCGTAAACCAAATGCCAAAAAACACAGCTACACAGAGTGTAGCAGCAATAAAAAGCGGATGATCTTGAAATCCCATGTCGGGAAATTAGGGAAAGACATGGAATAAAAGCGTAAAACCCAATGGAAATGATGACTAAAAAATCGGTCAGTGATTGTTTTTGAGGACTTGCTTCACTAAATTTTGAAAAGCAAAATTGTTTAGAATATGAAAAAGTTACTATGGTCTCTAGTTTTTTCTGTCATACTAGTCTCCTGCAGCCCCAGTGCTGCACCTCCTGTACTCACTGAAGTTTCTACACCCGGCTATCATCCAGGGAGGGTAGTTTGGTACACCTTGGCTTCCCCCAATCCGGAAGTAGCCAAAAACTTCTATGAATCGGTTTTCGGCTGGACCACGACTCCCTATGGGGATAATAATCGAGAACTTTGGGTCTTTCAAAAAGATCAAAAGCCAGTAGCACTCATGGCCCGCTATAAAAGCGACAACAACTCCGGAGAATGGATAGGAAGTATCTCAGCAGAAGATGTGGAGCAGGCAAGTTCCGAAGCCAAATCCCTCGGCGCTTCCATTCTAGCCAAACCCGTAGCTGTAGCCAATCAGGGGATGATTTCCTATGTTCAAGATCCTCAAGGGGCGCATTTCTCCTTGATTCGAATGGCAGGAGGAGACCCCGAACCTAATCTTGCTTCCCTAGACAGTTTTTTGGGTATGGAGCTTTGGTCCAACGATACAGAACAATCCCAAAAATTCTACACCGATATCCTTGACTATGAGATTGAAATGCGCCAGGAGGGAGATGTAGATTATACGGTATTCAAGAAGAATAACCTCAACTGCCTTGGAATGCTACAAACCCCGGTAGAAAATGTGCGTAGTCACTGGCTTCCTTATATCAGGGTAGCAGATGTAAATGCTGCCTTGGCTAAGGCCAAAGAGCATGGAGCGACCGTATTGCTAGAACCGAGTTCTGATATCCGAAACGGCTCGGTAGCCATTATTCTTGATCCTACCGGAGCCCCATTAGCCCTTCAAGTCTACAATCCTTAAACATTCCCAAAATGAAAAAGCGCATCATCAGTTTACTGCTTATACTTGGACTATCTCTCTTTTTGCCCGCCTGTGCCAATATGCATATGACAGGAGGTGTGGGGCTCAACTTCAGCGGAGGCCCTTATGGCATGCGTGTCACCCCTTCAGTCAATGTGGGGATGTATGGGGGAGGCTATCGCTGGTAAGTAAGATTAGGATAAAAGGATATTTATGGCGTCTATCCCTCGGATTTGGGTGGATAATGGAGTGTTTATGGCGTGACAAAATAGTTAAAGCGCATATTAGAATATGAATCCGTACAAAAGCATTTGGCTTAACCCTGGAGTTACTTTTGAAGAATTAGCAAGTAGAGAAAAACAGCCTTTATTGGTGCTGCCAATAATAGGAAACGGATTAATCTTCGGGTTAGACACATTTCCAGATATAGCCTCTATTTTTGATGAGGGAGAAAGGATTTTGGCTTTCTTTTTAGCATTGCCTTTAGGAATTGGATTATCTTTTATGATGCTTGGCTTAGTTATTCCAGGACTTATTAAATTTTGTGGCAAAATTTGGAAAGGAGAATCCACTTTAAGAAAAATGGTAAATGTTTGCTCCCTTTCGTTTTTCCCATTGAGTATTATCCTAATCTATCAAATTTCAATTTTTATTTTCGGTGCAGAACCTAAATTAGAAAATGTAAATCATGGGATAATTTATTTGTTCTGGCTTTGGTCATTTGGTCTCCTAATTATTGGAGTAGCTAAAATTCAAAAATTTAAGCATGGCATAGCTTTGTTAAATATTCTGGTAAGTTATTTACCGATTTTAATTATTGGCTTGTTGAGGAATTGAAACGAGGCAAAAGCAGAACAATATGAATACGAAAAGCTGGAAAGGAATCAAAGTAACCGAACGCAGGGATAAATTAGAAATGGATTTTGAGTCTTTCAAAATAGGTTTGCTATTAAAAAAAGTAAGAGAAGATAAAAATCTAACTCAGGAGCAATTAGTGGAATTAGTAGATAAAAAGAGAACTTATATTCCAAGAGTAGAAAACAATGGTAGTAATCTGACACAGAAAACTCTTTACAAAATAGTTGAAAAGGGATTGGGCAGGAAGGTAAAAACCTCCATTGAAATCTGAAAAGAGAAAAACGCGCTGTAATCTTGTAGGGGACTTCCCATCTTTTAAGGTTACGAGGTGGGCCTAGCTCATGGCTCAAACAGTCTCACACCACTCCCGCAGGTGCCGGATTCAATCCCGATAAACCGGAACAAGTCTTGGCAATTCAAAACAATCATTAGCTAATTAAAGCATTGATTAATACCACTTAGATCATTAAAAAGCCAAATGAACAAATCAGTTGACAACTATTTTATCGAAGGCTGCGGACGCTGTCCCTTAGGAGGAAGTCCTGACTGTAAGGTTAATGCTTGGACCTCGGAACTGGCACTTCTACGAGAAATGGTTCTCAGCTGCGGCTTGACCGAAGAGTCCAAATGGGGAGTTCCTTGCTATACTTTTCAGGACAAAAACATCCTAATCGTCAGTGCTTTTAAAGACTATTGCTGCATCAGTTTTTTCAAAGGGTCGCTGCTAAAGGACGATAAAAAGCTATTGGTAAAACCTGGGCCTAATTCCCAAGCAGGAAGACTAGCCAAGTTTACAACTATCCAAGATATTATCGGCATAGAAAAAGACTTAAAGGCCTACATCTACGAAGCTATTGAAGTCGAAAATGCGGGACTGAAGGTTCCTATGAAAAAGAACCCTGAGCCAATTCCCGAGGAATTTGAAGCAGAGTTGGAACGAGACCCAGTTTTGAAAACTGCTTTTGAAGCATTGACCCCGGGAAGGCAGCGTGGCTATATTATTTATTTTTCCCAGCCCAAGCAATCCAAAACCAGAATAGCCCGAATAGAAAAATGTGAGCCCATGATCTTGTCTGGAATAGGTCTCCATGACAAGTACAAATCCATGAAAAAATCCGGAAATACCGTAAAAAAGCCTGGATAATTCTACTTTTTAAAAGGCTCCACGAATAAATCAAAATTTAATATAGATGAGTAGACCAAACTTTGAAGACATTAAATCCGGTGAGGAATTCAATAATTGGTATTGGTTAAAGGAAGAAATGGTCGCCATTTGCAAAAAGACCGGATTACCTCATACCGGTAGAAAATTTGACCTTCGAGACAGAATCATGTACGCCTTGGACCAGCCAGGCAAAGTGAAGCCTGTGCCCAAAAAGCAAAAGACAAAGTCAAGCTTTAACTGGGTAAAAGAGAGCTTAACCTTAGAGACAAAAATAACGGATAATGTATCCTTCGGCCCGAATTTCAGAGCATTTATGAAAAGTCAGCTAGGCGATAAATTTTCATGCCATAGCGACTTCATGGATTGGATGAAGTCTAATGTAGGAAAGACTCTCCAAGATGCGATCGAACAGTATAGGCTTTTTGAAATTAGGAAAAAGGATCCCAGCTTCAAACGAAGCATTGCTGAAAGCAACATGTACAATCAATACACCCGGGATTTTATGAAAGATAATCCAAATGAAAGTCTTAAAAATTTACGGAGGTGCTGGATGCTTAAGAAGCAACTACCAACCAAAGATGGTTTGGTAAGGTATGAGCGATCGGATTTAGAATTATAAAGAATAACCTCTTCATTGAATTCTTAGGAGAGCTAATAGTTATTGGATACTATTGAAAATCTATCTTTGTGCACTGGGAATATTTAGTAAGTAAAGACAAGAGAGGAGACTTTTAAGTTTAGACCAATAAAATAAATCTGAAAGTAGATGGTCTTATCTTAGAAATTCATTAAGACCAGCGTTTTCTATGATCGAAATCATTGACCTGAGCCAAGAAATCTATGAAGGAATGCCTGTCTTCAAAGATCTTCCTTCCGTGAAAATGAGTATTCATAATTCGCACGAGGAATGGAATGGAGAAAAAAATCCTACTGCGCGGACGCCAGCTGTTCACAAACTTGAGCTCGGAGAGCATACAGGCACTCATGTGGACGCCATCAATCACATGGCCATTGAGCACAAGGGAAAGTCGATTGATAAGATGCCCTTATCCATGTTTTATACAGAGGGAATCTGTCTAGATTTTTCGCATAAAGGACTCCGGGAGTTAATCGAAAAAGATGAAATAACAGAAGCATGCGGCAAAGCTGAAGTAGAGATAAAAGGAGGTGATACGGTTCTGCTATATACAGATCACTTTCGAAAGCATTTCGGATCCGAAAATTGGAAAAACGGTCCAGGAGTCTCCACCGAATGTGCAAGATGGCTAGGAGAAAGGGGAATAGCGGCATTTGGGGTGGAAACCATGTCACCGGGTGTATCGGGTGTCTCCAATCGAGAGGTTCATAATATCTGCGGAGAGCTGAACTTTACTCATTACGAAAATATGATCAACCTACATCAACTAATCGGTAGGGGTAGATTTCGATTTGTGGGCTTGCCATTGAAAATCCGTGGGGGAACTGGATCTCCGGTCAGAGCAGTAGCAATTTTTGACTAGGGAAACCCCTGCCACCATTAAACTGATAAAATTGATTTTTTCCATCCTGTGAAACTTTTACAATAAAGAAAAACTTCCTTCACGACTACTTTACATTGGAAATACATCTTGCTCGATGAATTTTCGAATCAAGCACTTTCTCACTTGGATTTTTCTGCTTCAATCGACCTATTCAATGGGTCAACAGAATCAATCAGATCTTGCCGAGATAAAAATACTAGCCGAAAAAGATCCCAAAGAAGCCTTCCAAAGACTTCAGAATCTTGAAAGACACCTATACAAAAATACTGAAGGAGAAGCCCTTTTTTTAGAAGGTCAACTATTGATGGAATTCGGCCTGTATAATGAGGCCGCAGGTAAACTCTATGAAGCAGAGGAGCTTTTTAAGAACGAAAATTGTACCAGCTGCCTGGCAAATCTTTACAATCAGCTTGGTAAGCTTTATTACAAGACAAAAAGCCCTACAGAAGCCCTACAGCTACACCATCAAGCACTTGGGCTTTTTGAGGAAATGGGTGATTTAAAAGGAATAGCCCACTCCAAAGGCTTGATAGGTTCAATGTTTGAAAAAATGGAAGATTACTCTCAAGCCTTGGCTTTTCAAAATGAGGCAGTGCAGTTGAGTAAGGAAATGAATGATTCGAGTGAACTGAGCATTCTTTTCGAAAACATCGGAAGCATTTATGAGGACTTGGAGGAATATGATTCCGCAGAGTACTATTTCCAATTAGCCTTTGAACTCAATAATGCAATAGGAAGTATCCTTCATATGCCCGGAAACATTAATAACCTGGGGGATACAAGAAGAAAAACCAATCGAGCGGCGGAATCCATCCCATACTATGAGGAAGCCTTAAGAATAAGTCAGGTGATTGGAAACACCTATTTAGAACGAAGTGCTACAGTGGATTTGGGGAAAGCCTATGCGGATCTAGGAGAATTTGAAAAGGCTTATCAGTTGTTTTCAGAAGCTCGAGAACTTAGTGAAAATATTTTTTCTGAGGAAGCCGCAAGGCAGCTAGCATCACAGGAATTTCAATATGAAATCAAGCAAAAACAGCTAGAAATAGCACAATTAGAAAACACCCACATCTTTGAGTCTCGAGTACGCTGGCTTTTAGTCAGTTTGATCGTAACGCTCCTGGGATTAGGATGGGTACTGATATCAAAGCAACGACTGAAAATAAGTGGGACGAGAAATACCCTCAAAAAGCAAGAAGAGCTCATAGAGATCAAAGAGCGACTGCTGCAAACCGAAAAAGAAAACATCAACCTCTTGGAGGCTAGAATGTCAGCTGAGGTTGCAGCCCAACAAAAAGCTCTGACTGCACAGACACTTCATGTAATTGAAAAAAACCAGATGCTCAAAGAGATCCAATCCAAACTGGAGGATATCCTTCAGCGGGATTTAAAGGAGCAGAAGAAAAGGCTAAGAAACCTGATCAAACAAATTGCTTTCAATTTGGGACAGGATCAGGACTGGGAAGAGTTCAAACACACGTTTGAAAATGTGCATCAGGATTTCATAAAAAACCTCAAAACTGAAAACCCCGACCTCACACCTGGGGACATCAAACTAGCCTGCTTGATGAAGATGAACTTGAGTAGCAGAGAAATCGCAGCAACCCTCGGAATATCCATGGAAAGCTTACGAATATCACGATATAGACTCCGAAAGCGACTACAGCTATCCGAGAGCAAAGAGCTACATCAATACCTCCACTGTTTATGATTTAAGATTTATTAATCTTGAGGTAACATAATATATAATATTGAATTTCAATACTTTACATTATTTTTTCTAGATTCTGTTTCGGTTTTGTTAACGCTTTTTTCCCGGTCTGTTACATTCATTCTTAACCTTTAATTTCCTTTTTCGGGACTTTTCATATCTAATCTTGCATGGTCAAAACAATTATAAACCATGCACAAAAAACTCAATTATTTTCTTTCAATTTTTACACTTACAGGACTTGCCTCCTGCCAAGAATCCTCTGTGCAAAAGGGGGGCTTACCCGACGAAAAAGTCGAACTAATCAGTCCCCTACACATCAGTGATTCGGTCCTTCATGATACCGATGACCCAGCTATTTGGATTAATAAATCCAATACAAGCCAAAGCCTAATCATTGGAACTGACAAAGACTCAATCGGAGCTTTATATGTATTTGACTTGACAGGAAAGACTATCGATAGTCTCGTCCGAAGAGATATTCAGCGTCCCAACAATGTGGACATTGGCTATGGATTGATTCATGGACAGGATACCATCGACTTTGCCGTAACAGGCGAAAGATTGACATCGAAAATCCGCTTTTTCTCCCTACCTGAGATGAAGGAATTAAATCCAGGAGGACTGGAAGTATATCAAGGTGAAACAGGAGAGGATTATCGGGATTTGATGGGAATAGCCCTTTATCAAAGCCCCAAATCAGGAAAAACCTACGTCATCGCAGGGAGAAAAAATGGACCTACAGACGGCACATATCTCTGGCAATATGAAGTGAAAAGCCAATACGGAAACCTCTCTCTGGAATTAGTGAGAAAGTTCGGGAATTTTTCAGGAAACAAAGAAATCGAAGCCATAGCGGTAGACAATGAGCTTGGCTACATCTATTATTCAGATGAGGGTACAGGGGTAAGAAAGTACTACGCCGAACCCGATATGGGAAATGAGGAGCTTGCACTATTTGCCACTGAAGGTTTCACCGATGATCATGAGGGAATTTCCATCTATAAAACCTCTGAAACCGAAGGCTATTTGCTTGTATCGGATCAAGGGGCAAATCTTTTCCATGTCTTTCCCAGAGAAGGCAGCCAATCCAACCCACACCAGCACTCCCTGATTACCACACTTCCATTGAGTACACTTTCGAGTGATGGGAATGAGGTCACATCAGCGGATCTAGGCGGGGAATTTTCTGAAGGACTTTTTGTGGCTATGTCCGACGATAAGACATTCCAAATCTACTCTTGGAAACAACTCAAAAAACATATTAACCAAAACCAATAATCAATTATGAACAAACAGCTACGTGTAGTTACTTCCTTGTTGCTTTTTTTCCTTTTGATGGGAAATTCATGGGCACAAGGAGTGTTGAAAGGGCGAGTGATCGATGCTGAAAATCTATCACTTCCCGGTGCTAATGTCCTTTTGAAAGGAACCAATTACGGTACAATCACCGATCAGAAAGGGGATTTCTACTTTGCCAATCTTCCTGCGGGACCTTATGAAGTCACTGTCTCTTACCTAGGGTATGGTCAACTGACAAAAAATGTGGAAATCAGAGATGGACAAACTTCGACTCTAAATTTCAAAATGGATGAATCAGAACTGGAAGCTGCAGAATTCATCGTTTTTGGAGATCGGTTAAAAGGCCAGGCAAAGGCTTTGACTCAGCAAAAAAATAATGCTAACATCACCAATATTGTTTCTTCTGATCAAATAGGACGCTTCCCTGACGCAAACGTAGGAGATGCACTCAAGCGAATCCCGGGAATCACGATGCAGAATGACCAAGGTGAGGCCCGAAATATCATTATCCGCGGAATGGCTCCACAACTCAATTCTGTGACGCTGAACGGAGAGAGAATTCCTTCTGCTGAAGGCGACAACCGAAATATTCAGATGGACTTGATCCCTTCTGATATGATTCAAACCATCGAAGTAAATAAAGCTGTTCTTCCCAATATGGATGCCGATGCAATCGGAGGTTCCGTAAACTTGGTCACCCGTCAGGCTCCAAACAGTTTGAGGGTTTCAGGAACTGCCGCAAGTGGCATCAACCTACTCTCTAATAAGCCGATCTGGACTGGAGCAGTCATTCTAGGAGACCGCTTCTTGAATGATAAATTGGGTGTTATTTTCTCCGGATCATACAACAACCACAACTTTGGATCAGACAATGTGGAAGCTGTGTGGTATGATTCTGACAATGGAGTTGTATTGGAAGAATTTGATATTCGAGAGTATCGGGTACAGCGGGTGCGCCGATCTGCAACCCTCGCTCTAGATTATGAAATTGCACCAAACCATACCCTGTTTCTTTCGGGAATGTACAATCACCGCGACGATTGGGAAAATCGATTTAGAATGCGAGTAAGTAGATTGGATGATTCCTTTGACGATGGGGATTTCACTCAGATTAGCCCGAATGTTTACGAAACAACCGGAAGGGTAGAATTCCAAACCAAAGGTGGTTTAGATAATGGAAGAATAAAAGCCGCTAGATTAGAAGATCAGCGGGTTTACAATATCACCGGTGGTGGTAAGCATTTGTTCAATAAATTACAGATGGATTGGAATCTGACCTATGCCAAGGCATCTGAAGAGCGTCCCAATGAACGCTATGCATCCTATCGCTCCTCGGGACAAGATGTCCGAGTAGATCTAAGCAATCCAAGATTTCCCTTAGCGATACTACGCAATCCTGCTGACAACTTGGGAATCGGATTCAATGGACTATCTGAACAATATGGCTATACCTTTGATCAAGATCTAAATGGTAGATTGGACTTTAAGCTTCCTTACTCTGATAAGGGAATACTTCAGTTTGGTTTAAGGTATCGTGGCAAGAAGAAGGAACGAGACAATAACTTCTTCGAATACGAGCCACTCGATGAGGATGCCTTTGGAGCAACCCTCGGAGCTGTTCCCAATATTGACTATTCCGACCCCAATTACCTTGCAGGCTCACAGTATGCAGTGGGTAGATTCATGGACCCTAAATTTCTAGGAGGGCTTGACCTCACCAATGGCGGACTATTTGAGGAATCAGATGTGCTGGAAGAATATGCTCCCGGAAACTACAATGCTACCGAAAACATCACTGCTGCCTATGTCATGGCAGATCATCAGTTGAATAGTAAGCTATCTGCCATTGCTGGTTTACGAATCGAGCACACGGCAATTGATTACACTGGAAATATTTTCGATATCGACAATGAGACTATCGCTCCTGTTTCTGGAGATCAGAGCTACACAAATTTCCTACCGGGTCTACACTTCAAATATGACCCTACAGGCAATACAGTCATTCGTCTAGCTTGGACCAATACCATCGCAAGACCGAATTACTTTGACCTGGTCCCGTATGCAGCCTTTAGTATAGAAGATGAGGAACTAGAAAGAGGTAATCCAAACCTCAAAGCAGCTACTGCGATGAATTTTGATTTGATGGCAGAGCAATATTATGAAAATCTAGGTTTGCTCTCTTTTGGAGGTTTTTATAAGGATATCGATAATTTCGTTTATACGATTACTACTCAGGGCTTCTCAGACCCGCAATTTGGTGAAGACCTTCAATATTCAAGACCAGAGAATGGGGGTACAGCATCAGTGTATGGTTTAGAGGCTTCATTTCAGCGACAGTTTTTCAAAAATTTCGGACTATACCTGAATTACACTTTCACCCAATCCTCGACTACAGGAATTGAGGATCGAGAAAACGAAGATCTTCAACTGCCAGGTACTGCTGAACATATGTTCAACGCCTCGCTTTCCTATGAAAATAAGCGATTGGTTGTTCGTCTGTCATTGAACTATGCTTCAGATTACCTAGATGAGCTAGGTGGAGAAGGATTTGAGGATAGATTCTACGATGAACAGACATTCCTTGATGTCAATGCTTCCTATGCAATCACTCCAAAATGGAGGATCTTTGCCGAAGGAAATAATCTGACCAATCAACCGCTTCGCTACTATCAGGGAATTCAGGCGAGAACCATGCAGGCAGAATATTACAATGCCCGATTCAACTTTGGATTGAAATTCGACCTTTTTGAGTAATTAACAGGTAATAATCAAAATAGGCTGCCCTTGTCAAATGGCAGCCTATTTCTTTTTCAATACGGAGAGCCTTGATACTCGTTCACTTATTTATTAATCCAACTTTCTCAAATATTTGAAAAACTCCGAATCGGTGGACAACACAATACTGGTGCTTCCATCCATGGATTTTTCGAAGCTTTCCATCGTTCTCAAAAACTTATAAAGTTCAATGGATTGACGGTTTTTATTGTATGCTGATGCATAAATCGCAGTTGCCTCGGCATCTGCCCGACCTTTGATCTCCTCAGCTTCTCGGAATGCCTCCGACTGAATCTGAGCCAAGTCCCGTTCCTTATTTCCCTCAATGACCCGGGCACGGCCCTGACCTTCCGAACGGAACTGATCGGCGATTCTGTTTCGCTCAGAAATCATCCGATCATAAACCCGATCCCGAACATCGTCCACATAATTCATTCGCTTAAATCGGAAATCAAGAATACGAACCCCCAAATCGGCTGTTCGCTCATTAGCCTTCTCTAAAACAATCCGTTCTATCTCATCTCGTCCTACCGAGATATCTTGGAGCACCTCAATCTCCTCCATGAAATCCTCGGTGATCTCCGGTTCTCGATTGGTAGACCGGACAATATCCAGCAAGTCATGGCTAGCAATGGCATTTCGAGTTTCGCCATCTAGAATGTCATCCAGTCGTGACTGGGCAGATCGCTCGTCGCGAAGACGGATGAAAAACTGCAGGGGATTCGTAATCTCCCAACGCGCATAGGTATCAATGAAGATGAATTTCTTATCCTTGGTAGGCACCTGATTCTTGTCTCCATCCCACTCCAAGTATCGTTTGTCGAAAAACTGCACCTTATGAAGGAAAGGAATCTTAAAATTCACTCCTGGATCGGTCCGAGGCTCACCCACGGGCTTACCGAATTGAGTGACAATGGCCTGCTGGGTTTCATCCAAAATAAAATAACTATTGAATAGCAAAATGGTAAAAATCGCCACGGTTACGATGCTTATTATTCTTTTTCGATTCATTGCTGCGGAGTTTTTACTTTATCAATATTCAAGAGAGGCAACACATTGTTTCCTTTTTCATCCACAATGATTTTGTTACCGATTTTCGGAAGAATACTCTCCATCGTTTCGAGGTAGATTCGCTGCTTGGTGACTTCGGGAGCCTTTACATATTCCGAATACAAGGAATTGAAACGCTCCGCTTCTCCTTTGGCCCGATTGACACGATTTAGGGCGAAAGCCTCAGCTAATTGGATCGTCTCTTCAGCTTCACCCCGAGCTCTTGGAATTACTCGGTTGTACTCAGCTTCAGCCTGATTAATGAGCGTTTCCCGCTCTTGCTGCGCTTGGTTTACTGCGTTGAAGGAAGGCTTGACTGGTTCCGGAGGATTCACATCTTGCAAAACAACCTGGTCGATTCGAATTCCATTCTCATACTCGTCGCACATTTCCTGAAGTCGAACCTCCACACTGGAAGCCACCTCTTGACGTCCGACTGTTAGCACCTCATTGACGGTCCGATCACCTACTACTTTTCGCATAACTGACTCAGACATATCGCGAAGCGTCTTTTCTGCATTCCTTACTTTAAATAGAAACTTGTAGGAATCAGTGATTCGATACTGCACCACCCACTCCACATCAGTCAAATTAAGGTCACCTGTGAGCATCATACTTTCATCTCCATAGCCAGACTTGGTATATTCAGACTCACGACCTGCACGGGTGGTTCTAAAACCAAACTCCTGCTTGAGCTGTCTCTGAACCGGGATTTTATACATTCGCTCGATTCCGAAGGGCAGCATAAAGTTCAGCCCAGGCTGCACGGTACGATTGTACTCCCCAAGCTGAATGACCACTCCCTCTTCTTCAGGACCCACGGTCCGAATACTCGAGAATAGTCCAATTAGTAGTACTACCCCAATCAGAATTTTACTGAGGTACTTCCGAATCCAGTCCGGATTGATATTGATTTGATAATTTCTGTCTTCCATATTTCTTGTTTACATCTTTTACTACGGATTCCTCAAGGAGAGGGATTGGAATAATCGTCTTAGTATCAAGATTACAATAAAAAAGGCTATGATTAAAGATTTAACCCTAAACTTTCCGCTGTCAAGTTTTTTAATATTCAGAAATAACTGATGTAAAACCTACAACTATATATGGTAAAATACGACAAATAGCGTATGGTAAATCGGGAGTCATTAATCTTTCTTTATCCTATCAATTAAAGGAATTTTATACCTCCCAAACAAATGAAAAAATTAAGCTTCTTATTATTCGCGCTGGCCTTCCTGGTAGGAAAGGCTTGGACGCAGACAGCTCCCACCTTTAAGTATACAATCGGTGGGAAAATCGAAAAAATGACCCTGACAGATGCAGGTGTATTGCTGGTAAATGGCAGTAACGGATTGGCTGGGATTAAACCTGGTGCAAGTAGTCCACACTTCAATTTTGCGGAGTATGGAAAGATCAAAGAAGAAGAGATGGAACTGGTTCCGATGAGTCCTTATGTTGTATTGACTCAGGGCGGAAAATCTCAAATTCCAGGAACAATCTTTGCCAACTCTAAGCGAACCGTGATCGATGTGATCACCGGAGAAAAAGTCTTCGTAACCGAAGAAAATGGATGGAAGCAAATTGCGCAGCTGAAGATTTTTATCCCTGAAAACAAACTGGTTGTAGTAGGCAATCGAGAGAAAAGTGAAGGGGAAGTTTTGGCTGTGGGCATCTATGATTTGGCTACAGGTAAGCAGGATGGCTTTGCCAATCTGGACCCAAATGCCGGCAAAGTGCGAAGTGGTGCAGCAATTCCCATGAGTTCAGGTGCCCCATTCCTACTCAATGATCAAGTGTTTGTTCCAACGACAAAAGGTGTGGTATCCGCCAATGTCAAAGAAGGTGGAATCATCTGGCAAAATGAAATTAAGAATATCACCAGCATGGTGGCAGATAAAACAGGAAATGAAATCTACGGATTTGAGGAACGGTCCAATGGGGACACCCGAATCCATAAATTCGGAAAAGACGGTCAGGAGCTATGGGATGACGAGCGGAAAATCAAAGGTTCTGTGACCCGTTTTCAGATTCTTCCTAATGGCTTGGCGGTAGTTAGCGATGTATTCAAAGGCGGAAGCAGCCTTGTAAGTCAAATTGGTGGTAGTGGAGAATCAAAAATTGCCTTCCTCGATGCCGCAACCGGAGAGGATCTCTGGGAAAAAGCTCCTAAAACCAAAGGCTATGTGCAGCATTTTTATGTCATGGAGGATGGAATATTATTTGGTTTGGCAGAAGGAGGAATCAACAAAATCAAGTTTGATGGCACACCGCTCTTTAAAAAGCCAATTGATACCGGAGCAAATATTCACACCATGGCCACCACCCCACAAGGAATGATCTACATCACCGATACCGATGCAAATATCATCGACCTAAATACGGGTGATGCCAAATGGAAAAAGGGTATTCAATACAAGAAAGCAACTTCAGTGACCAGTGCTTATGACCAAGCGAATGGACGATATCTGATCAGTACGGGTGAGGAGATTTTGGCAATAGATGAAAATACAGGAGACCTCAGCACACTGGCTAAGTTGAAATTTGAAGGTAAAGAAAGTCCCAACACCATGGGGATGCGATCTTCTGGCTTGTATTTGGCTTCGGATCAAAATATGATGCTACTTGATGTCGATGGTCAGGAAAATTACCATGTATTCCATAAGGCCCCCGGCCAAAGTACATTTGCAAAAGTTGCTCTGGGTGCATTGACTGTAGCCTCAGCAACAGTGGCGGCAGCGGCAGCGTCCCAATCCACCTATTCCTACTACATCGGGGAATACAGCAGTGCAGAGGCCCAGCGTGCCAATAGAAATGCAGCAGCTGCAGAAAGCTTCTCCAATATTGCTTCTGTTTCCTACGGAGAGATGACCAAGCGATTTAAAGCTACTATGGCAACTGCCAACGACCAGTTTATCCTTACCGATCTGAGTGATGGTGTAGGATTAGTCAAGGTAAATAAGGATACCGGAAATACTGAAAAAGAGATTGTTCTTAAGGATAAAAAGCCTGTTTACGAAGTCGATGATATCGAAGGCTTCCTCTACTACCTATCAGGAAGTGGCGAAATCAGTGCTTTTGATTTAAAGAATTAAACAATAGCTTGAAAAGCGAAAGCCCCTGCAAAATCTACTTGCAGGGGCTTTTTTGATTTTTAAGTCTATCTTAAGTCGGAAAAAAACTTAATCACCAAAAGAGAATTCTCCTCTATCAAAAATATCGAAGCTCAGTGAAACGTAGAAAATATTTGCTTGAAGATTTTCGTAAGGCCTAACAGCTTGGCCCATTTCAGAGATGGTAAAATCCTGATTGAAAAATCCGGTTGGATAGTATTTAAACTTAATACTGGTACCATTGGAAAGGCTAATTCCTGCGAAAACAGAACTTTGAAAGAGGTTCACTCGATCGCTAAACCAAACGTTGAATTTATCCGTCTTTCGCTCGTCTACAAAGGTTTTTTCTTTGTAATTGAAGGCCATTTCTAGTTCATAGCCCAAAAAGACAAAGGTTTTATCCAAATTCCCAAATTTCAAACCTAGTGGAACTCCTAGGTTGTAGGTTCTAAATTTCTTACGGATGGAAGGGCTCTCGTCATAGATAAAACCCACATTTCTCAGATTCACTCCGGTAAACCACCCAAAGTTTTGACTTCTGTCGAAGTTGAGAAAATTCTGAAGGTTGATCACAGGAGACCATCGTACGACATTATTTTGTCCCTCAACGTTTCCAGTAGAAAAAATCCATTCCCCTCCTGAACTCCAATACTTGCTGGGATAGGCGGGTTCGGAATCTTGGGCTTGCAAAAAAGATGTGGAAAGAAATAATACTAGTGCAAAGGAGATAAAATATTTCATGGTTGAGGTTTTTGATGATTTGAAAATTAACCAAGAATTTTAAATATGGTTCTAATCAATCAATTAAATCACAAATTTATTTATTTAAAAATTGAAATATTACCATAAACTCCACTAGGAAACGCTTTCTAGAGGAGATGTAATAGGCTGACCAAGAAATGATCTTTGTTGCCTTGAGTAGAGCAAACCGGAGTTAAATAGAAATCTTGGCTTGACTTGGCTTGGCCCAAACTCTGCATGGAAAAATCCCACCCTCCTTTAAGAATGAATCTTAAAAAAACAAGAACCTGAGCCTGCCTGAAAAAAGCTCCAGACAAACTCAGGAAATTCTACTACAAATCCTTTCACTTTCTAAGCGATCAAAACTTCAACCCTAAGTAAATATTGGGCTCAAAGAGGAAATAGTTTTTCCATTGATCATCCAACTGCTTGAAGCCATCGGGCGTATTTGTATCAAATACCCAAAACTGGGAATGAACCTGAGGCTCCACAAAGAATCGCTTTTTCTTGCCAAATGCCAAATGATAGCCAAGGTGGAAGGAATTATAGAGTTTAAATCCGTTCCCTATTTTTTCACCCTCCTCATCCAAATAGGTTTTGAACTGTGGTAGAACTTCCACGGTGGCAAAGAGACCTTTCCAGAGCATTCGCTGGTAGCTAAATCCAATTCCCGTTTCCCGCACATGCCCGGGATAAAACTCTGTCTCTGACTCCACCTTATCGAGTAGCCCATCCCACCAAAGAATCCCCATTGGTTGAAATAAACGCCAAGTGGCAAACTTCAACCCGATGATGTTTTTATTATCAAGATTTCGCTTGACGTGAAGCTCGATATGTTGGGTGTTGGTTCGGTCATCCCATGATTTGGTAAAAAACTGGGGCACAGTGATTCCGGGAGTACTGATCCTGTATTTGTAGTCTACCGCCTTTTCTCTCCCCTTCGGAAAATTGTTTTGGCCAAAGGCATTTAGTGAGGCCATTGTAAGGATTACGATGAATAGCTTTTTCATTTTTTTGTGTTTAAGTAAGACTTGTGTTTGTTTCAAATTGATAGGACAAATTTTGCCTACAGGGCAAGGTCAATCGTCCCAAAATGTAATTGCGGACGTTTTGGTGAGAATCGGGACTTTGAAAAAATGTGGATTTAAGGAATGGTTTTACAGGACGAAATGTCCTTCATGAATAAAAAAACATATGATTATTCCCTAAACATTGGTTTTTTAACTCTTTTCTTTTGCCAAAAAACTTCAGGAAGTTTTATCTTGAAAGCTGTTCAAATTTAATTCTCATTATCAAGGTATTTTTTTGGTGCCTTTTTCAATTGGATGAATCAACGCTCCATTGCTGTACTTCCCTTTGACAACCTCAGTTCTGACCCGGAAAACGAATATTTTTCAGACGGAATGGCCGAGGAAATCATCAACGCCCTGAGCAAAATCCAAAGCTTAAAAGTCATTGCCCGAACTTCCTCCTTTGCTTTCAAAGGGCAGAAAATAGATGTTCGGATCATTGGTAATAAACTCGGAGTTTCATCAGTCATCGAGGGCAGCATTCGAAAAGCTGGAAGCCGGGTTCGGATCGCTGTCCAACTCATCCGAACGGACAACGGGTTCCATATTTGGTCCGAAACCTTTGACCGGACACTCGAGGATATTTTCGATTTGCAGGATGAAATTAGTTTATTGGTCGCAGATCGAATTCGGGAGAATTTTGGGCACTTGGAAATAGAGGACAGCCTTGTGTCCAGCAAAACGACCAATCCTGAAGCCTATGACCTTTTTCTGAAAGGTAGTCATCACTTTAAGCGAAAAGATTTGGCCGATGTCAAAGAAGCTTTGGTCTTGTTTACCAAGGCGACCGAATTGGACCCTGACTTTCATGAAGCCTTTGCCTACATCGGGGAAACCTACTTGCATCATGCAGGATTCAATCTGATTTCAGCCAAGGAGGGCTTTCAGAAATCGAGGGAATATGCCCAAAAAGCTCTTGTTATCAATCCCAAGGACATGCGTGCCCATAAAGTTATGGCTTACGTTCATCTTTTTCATGATTGGGACTGGGGAGCTGCTATCAACTCCTACAATCAGGCAGTTGCGGCCGGGCTGAATAATGAGATCGACTTCATCACTAACTACTATATTTTCATCCAAAAGGACTATGACTTAGCCATTGCCATTGCCAAGGAAAATCAATCCCGGGATCCCCTCCACATCATCAGCTACTGGTGGCTGGGACTTTGCTATTACCTCTCTGGTAGATTTGAGGAAGCTCTTCCTGCCTTTGAAGAAAGCCTGCGGATTGACCCAAACTTCAGTGAGGCTCTTCGTTGGAAAGGCTTGGTTTTAGGCTATTTGGGGAGATTTGAGGAAGCCTTTCAAACCCTTGATAGAGCCGTTGACCTGACCAACGGAGAGGGATTGGTCAAACTAGACCTGATGACTGTCAAAGTACTGAGCGGAGAGACGGAAGGGGTCCTTGAGGAACTCGAAAACAGTCATTACATCGACCCCTGTGACCCTGCAGCTTTGTACAGCCTGATGAACCGACCCGATGAGGCAATACACTTTCTGAAGAAAGGATTGGAAGAGAAATCAAGCATGATGGTCAGCCTGAAATATTGGTGGGTTTGGGATAATATCCGGGAAGACGAGCGCTTTCAGGAAATCTACGATCAGATGAATTTCCAAGACCACAAAGCCCACCGTCAGCATCACTCCAATCAGCAGCTTATCATCGCCCAAAACAGTCAGATGTCCGAGGAGGAATGTGAGCATTTTCTTCAAAGCCTTCGGGAAAAAATTGCCTTGGAAGAAGTGGTGACCGACACCAACCTAACTTTAAGATCTTTGGCAGAACAAATTGAGCTGCACCCCAACAAACTTTCCTGGCTGATTAATATGAAATTGGGTCAAAACTTCAATGACTATATCAATTCCCATCGCTTGGCGATTTTCAAGCAAAAAGTAACCAATAAGGCGAATGCCCACATCACGCTTTTAGGCTTGGCCTATGAAAGTGGATTTACTTCCAAATCGGTATTCAATGACTTTTTCAAAAAATCCACCGGGCTAACACCCAAGGCTTGGGTGAAAGCTCACAGAAATTGATTTTTATGGAAAAACCGGAAAGATTCAGCACTTATCAAAAGTTAGTGATCCTGGGTCTCTCCTGTTTACTTTTCACCGTGGTACTGGATTACATGCTCCTTCCGGCCTTGAGTGCTACCTTGCTTGCTGAGCTTCAACTCAGTACGGATGAGTTTGGCCTGATTGCATCAGCCTATGCCTTGAGCGCTGGGATTTCTGCCCTGCTAGCCTCAGGTTATGCGGATCGTTTTGAGCGAAAATCATTTCTGCTGGTATTCTATTCCTGCTTTTTGATCGGCATTGTGATATGTGGCTTATCACCCTCATTCTTCATACTTTTAATTGCCCGAATCATCACCGGGGCCTTTGGAGGCGTAATGGCTTCAATCTGTTTTGCCATGGTAGCCGATTTGTTTTCGCTGTCGCAAAGAGGTCGGGTTATGGGCTGGATTCAAATGGCCTTTGCCGCAAGTCTAGTGATGGGTCTTCCCTTATCCCTGTTTATCGCAAGCTCCTTTTCCTGGCAAATGGCTTATGCGATGATTTTCTGTTTTGGAGTTTTAGCGCTATTGCTGATAACTTTTCTCATTCGTCCATTGTCAAATTCCACCGAGCTCTCACCTCCTTGGAGCCACATTTTTTCCAATTTGAGAAAATCCTCCTACTGGACCGTATACAGCGCGAATATTTTGATTGTGGGTGGAGATGTGATCTTTATGACCTTCAATGCCGCCTTTCTCACCAATAATCTGGGGCTTGAAGAAAGCCAACTTCCCTATGTGTATGGAGCTATTGGAATTACTAGCCTTTTAGCGGCTCCTATTTTTGGAAAACTAGCCGATCGATTTGGGAAATGGTCCATCTTCGCGTTCGGCACCTTGCTTTCCGTAGTAGCGGTGTTGATTTACACGGCGGGAGCAATTCAGGGCTTCGAATGGATTATTTTGGTGCATTCATTTCTATATTTTGGGGTAAACGCCCGAATGGTCTCTTCAACAGCCTTGGCTACGGCAGTCCCGAAAAAGTCTGATCGAGGCGCATTTCTGGCAATTGACTCCTCCGTTCAGCAATTAGCAGGAGGCCTTGCTGCAGCCCTTGCAGGTTGGGTTATTTATCAAGCTGCGGATGGAAGCCTGCTTCATTATCCCCAGATCGGATGGCTGATAACTGTTTTGATGATTTTTTCGGCAGGGTTGGTCTTTTTGGTCGATAGACAGGTCAAAGCAGACTCTAGATTGGAATCAGTTTGAATCGAAAAAGCTTGATGGCAAAAAGTCCGAAATCATATATCCGGACGATTGACATTGCTATTTCCTCCACCTTTGATTCAAACAAAAAACGCAGATTATGACAGGACCAGATAAAAACCAAGCCTTTCCTTTACCGGGTTATGATAGACTTTGTTTTCTCAAGAATGTGATCAAAAACCCTCAAATTCAGGTAGGCGATTACACCTACTACGATGATTTTGAAGACATTCACAATTTTGAGAAAAATGTCAAATATCTTTTCGATTTTGTCGGAGATCAATTGATCATCGGGAAGTTTTGCATGATCGCCTCGGATGTCACCTTCATCATGAACGGCGCCAATCATCTTTCCAAATCCCTTTCCTCCTATCCCTTTGCTATTTTTGGAAAAGGGTGGGAAATAGCCATGGAAGGCAAAAGCTACCCAAACAAAGGTGATACGATCATCGGGAATGATGTGTGGATAGGATATGGAGCGACCATCATGCCGGGAGTTCAAATCGGAGATGGAGCCATTATTGCCAGCAAGGCAGTGGTCACAAGAAATGTAGAGCCCTACACCATCGTGGGAGGCAACCCGGCCCAAGAAATCAAAAAGCGTTTTTCAAAGGAAAAAATCGAGAAATTACTGGCTTTGAAATGGTGGGATTGGCCAATCGAGCGAATCACCGAAAACGTGCAGCACCTCACTGGAGATCAGCTGGAAAGCCTGCTCTGAATCTAGACTAGTCTATTTACTTTTGTTCCAATGCCAAGAGGAAAACGATTTTCCTTTTGGCATTTCTTTTTAAAGAACCCTTCAAAACCTGACTTTTTCCATTTTTCTCACCTTCAAAGTCCGGGATTTCACCAAAACGTCCCGATTCATAATTCAAGACGACTGGCCTTCCCCTACTCACCAAATTTGTCCCAGTCATTAATCAAAACCAAAAATGAAAAACAAAGCAATTACACTGGGAACAGGCATAGGCGTAGCCATCGGCACGCTCATCGGTGTCGCTATAGGCACAGCTATCGGAATCATCGCGCTCGGATTACTGGGAGTGGACTTTGACAAACAAATCACTTTTTGGATCAGCACCGGAATGGCTGTAGGCGGAGGAATCAGCCTGGTCAATTTCATGCTCAGATCTGCAAAAGAGGACTGATTTTACTCCAAAGGGTAAAAGTCCGGGATTTCACCAAAAAGTCCCGATTCATAATTCAAGACGACTGGCCTTTCCCTACTCACCAAATTTGTCCCATCAATTTGAAACAAACACAAGTAAAACTTAAACAACACAAAAAATGAAAAAGCTAATCTTTATCTTCTTCGTCAGCCTGATTACAACTCTGAATATTCAGGCTCAAACCGAAAAACCACTACGCAAAGGCTTCACTGCCGGCGTCTCTTTAAATGGAAGCGTACTGCATTTCACTGAAGGCATGAGTGAGGATCCAACACAAGGCGGCATCTCCCTTCCCAACTTGAAAATGGGTTGGTTTGTATCTCCACGAACAGCCATCTATGTCAATACCGTCGGACAAATCTATGAATCCGAAGGAGTCGACAGGAGCTTTGAAGGCATTATCCCATCCATTCAATATTGGGCTACTGACAAATGGTGGATCAGTGGTGGCTACGGTGCGTCCTTGGATATGCGAGCACTTTACGAATCTGAAGCTGACTCCAAAAAAAGTGAGTGGGGGAAGGGAGTTTTGATCTCCACAGGTTATGAAGTACTGCAGCGTAAAAAGTGGGCCTTAGACATCCAAAGCCGTCTCTACATGGGCCGCGTAACTCGAAGTGAGGGTGGAAATCTAGACGCGACCAATTTCTCCGTTGGAGTGGGTATTACGCTATTTTAAAAGCCGAACCACCAAAATCAGAAGGGAAAAGTTCTGAGTTCTTCAGCTGCTTCCCCTTCTGAGTTTCTCCAACTTTGTTCACCATGAAAACCCGAACTCTTTATATCTTCCTTATAGCCATGTCCTTCTTCCAATTCCTCTTTGCACAAGACATAATCAAAACGGAGAAAAAACTAGATAGCCTTTTCCAAAAAACAGCTGGAAAACAGATGATTCAAAATGCACTCTTCAGAGTAGATTCCGAAGCCTTGGATTTTCAAAAAAGCTGGGCTTATGGGCAATTCAAGAACGGAAAAAAAGTAGAAACCAACAGTCCTTTTCATACTGCCAGCTTGGGTAAAACCTTTACAGCAGTGATCATTGCCCAGCTGGTAGAAGAAGGAAAACTGGACTATGATTTACCCATGTTTCAATTCTTGCCGGACTCAATCACTAATGGCTTGCACGTCTGGGAAGGAAAAGATTGGACTCAGGAGATTACTATCGGGCATCTTTTGCAGCACCGGTCCGGACTTTCGGATTACTTCGAAGATCAGCCTAAAACAGGAAACAACATGTTAGAAGTCGCTTTCGAAAAACCGGATAAGTTTTGGACTCCCCAAGAAATGTTGGACTTCTACAAAGCTGGGTTTCAAGCGCGTTTCGCCCCAGGAACAGATTACCACTACACGGACACAGAATATCTACTGCTCGGACTAATCATCGAAGCATTGGAGCAAAAGCCCCTTCATGAGGTATTTCAGGAACGGATCTTTTGGCCTCTTGGAATGATACACACTTCTATGCATTTACGGTCGCAGCCTTTGGAAGAGTCTGCTACTCATATGACGGAGATTTACTTCGGAAAAGCGGAAGTCTCAAGCATGAAAAGCCTCTCCAGCGATTGGGCAGGAGGTGGTCTCCGAAGCACTACACAAGACATCTCCATCTTTATGAAAGCTCATTTTGAGGGTAAATTGGTCGATACAAAGAGTTTGGGAGGCATGCAAAACTGGACTCCAGCCAGCAAAGGCACCTATTACGGCTACGGCTTAATGCAATGGAGAATCAGAGAGTTATTCCCGCTTTTACCAAATTTGACCCTTATCGGGCATCATGGCTTCACTGGAGCCTTCATGTACTATTGCCCTGAACTTGACACCTATCTCAGCGGCACTTTCAATCAATCTGAATTCCAAAAAGGATCTGTCGAGTTTTTGATCAAGGTATTAATGGAGCTAAAAAAAAACAAAAACTGATTCTCAAACACCCTAATCTAAACCACACTATTATGCAAGGAAAAATAATACTGGCAGGAGCCACCGGTTATTTGGGAAGCTTTATTGCCCAAGAGCTCAAAGACCATGGCCATGACTTTTTGGCTTTCGGACGAAGCGAAGAAAAGCTCAAAAAAATAGGCTTAACTGAAAAGGAATTCCAGGTCCTCGATGTCACAAAGTTGGCTACCTTTCCAAAAATAGAAGAACCGTTAGACACAGTAATTTCCACCGTGGGGATTACTCGCCAAAAAGACGGTTTGAGCTACATGGACGTGGATTATGGCGCCAATCTGAACCTTTTAGAGTTTGCCATGCGTCATCGGGCCAGGAAATTTATCTACGTATCAGTCCTAAACGGTGAGCAAATGCGGCATCTAAAAATTACCGCCGCCAAGGAGCGCTTTGTAGATGCTCTGAAAGACTCTGGCTTGGAGTATAGTATCATAAGACCCAATGGCTTCTTCTCTGATATGAAAGACTTCTTGGCCATGGCCAAGTCAGGCAGGGTTTACCTTTTTGGAGATGGAGAGTACAAGCTGAACCCCATCCATGGATTAGACTTGGCACGAGTGGTCATAGATAGTATTACTTCTCCTCAAGAGGAGATAGAAGCCGGAGGTCCGGACATTTTTACTCAAAATGAAATAGGCCAATTGGCTCTTAAAGCCATGGGAAAGGAAGGGAAGGTCGTTCATTTACCCGATTTTCTCCGAAAAGCAGCACTTGGCATCATGCGGACCTTTACAAGTTCAAAGACCTATGGACCAATTGAGTTCTTTCTGAGTATGATGGCTCAGGACAATGTAGCTCCCCGCCATGGCGTGCATCGCCTGGATGCATTCTTTCGGGAGGAAGGAGATAAAATCCTAGAATAAAGTCAAGAAAACCAAGGATATGGTGAAGATTTCTCAGGACTCGATCCGAATTATTGACCCATCCTCTAGTTCCAATTCGAAAACTCCCTGAGCTAGAAAATCGCGAATCCCCAATACATAATCACAATGACTTGGAAACACCTCTCTTGCTTTCTTCCCATTTATACTTCTAATTTTTTGCCCAAGCTTCAAAGGCAGTTCGGGCGTGGTTCGATCGACTACCCACAGTCCATCCGAACCGATTCCGGGTATAAAATCTAACCCTTCGGGTATTTGGACTTGCTCTCGTGGCAAGAGGGTAATTTCCTTCTTTTGGTAATCCATTAGGATCTCAAAATGCTTCAAAAAGTCTGTTCCAATCAACCCCTTACCCAAACTCGAAAACTCCACAGGGATGCTTTGCTCGAAACCTCCGAAATTGATTTTCACCTTTTTGACAAGGATGGAATCTTGGCTCGATCCAAAAATCCCGGTGGTCGATTGGTCCAAAATTACTTTTTCCACTTCCCCTGGAATCTGATCGGCTAGGGAGAGAGGCAGGACGATCCCCCCATTGTAGCCCAAATCGAAGATCAAACCGCTAACAGTCTGCTCTCCGACTACCATACTAACTTCTGGAATGCCAGTGAGCTTTTCATGGTCAAAGGGAATGCGATACTGAGCTTCCATTCTATCGGGCTGGAATGCCGAATCAGAGAAAGAAAGCATTTGATTCTGAAAATCAACCTTCCAATGGGCCAAGCGAATCAAATTTGACCCTACCAAGCCATGGGGAGCAAGACAAGGACTGCTAGAAGATGCATCATAGTCAAGCTTTCCCGCTGAGAGATTTCTGAAAGGAATCTGACCTAGCATCCATTCCTCTACTCGGGTGATTTCCAATTCCCTTGAAATACCAGCAGCAGTCGAATTATCTCGTGTAGCCAAGGTTGGCATCCCCAAGCTTTCGGCTAAGTCCTTCTCTACCTTGCAGTCAAAGGCTCCCGTATCAAAGATAAACTCACGGTTAGTATCACTTCCATTGAGTTTGGCTTGCACGACAATAATTCCTTTTCTAAGTTCAAATGGGATTTCCTCCAGGTAATTACTTTCTCCTACTTCCCCGTTTTTGAGTAGACGAACTTGCGTCAGGTAATCACAGCTGCACAGGATCAATATTAAAAAGCACCACACTAAATTTTTCATTGTACTTGTTTTGTTTTTTGCTCGAAAGAATGATTGATTTTTTGCTGCCAGTAGATAAGAAGAGGAATACCAATGAGACTCGGTAGTGCAAAGGCAAAAAATGGATCCATGTAGCCATATCTACTCACAGTAGTAGAAATGAAAGCGGTCAAGGTAGCAATATATCCCCCCATCATATTTCCGATATGGGATAGGTACCAATGCCAGGGTTTTTGAGGTTTGAAAATGAAGGATGACAAATTAGTATAGCTAATAGCTAAGCCTCCAAGCCCAAAACCAATGGACAAGAGTGCTCCGCCCGTGAAGAAGCCGTTTTTGAATACATAGAAAATACCCAAACCCAGAAAAAGAAAGTTTGCCAAGGCATTGATGCTTCCTGCTATCCAATCTATCTTTTTAGGTTTTTGACCTCGGTGAAGTTGCTTTAGCTTGAGTGCTCTCACACCCGCAAAGACCGAATAGTAACTTAGGAAAGCGATCAAAAAAAGGAAGCGATTATCACGCTCGACAGCTACCCAAACCCCAGAGACAAATACACCTGTCATAGCGATAAAATAAATCTTCCCTGATACGCGGTGTAGCTTTCCTCCTTTGGAAGCAAGAATAGCGAGCAGCCCCGAAGTCAAGGCAGAAAACCCAAATAGGATATGTAATCCAAGAACGATGCTTTGCAAGTTCATCCACTTTTCTTTTTGATTGAACAGGGGCAAAGATGCTGACAAAAAGAGCTCCAAGATCAATTCAGAAGCCTTTTGGGATGAATTGGAAGAGTTTGTTACGAAAGGGAAAGCGGCAAACCTAGGATTTAAAAAAAGCCAATAAGTCTTGGGACTTACTTCTAGATACAGGCACCCAATCCGGAAAGGACTCCAAGCGTATTTCGTAGTTTCGGGAATTGCCACGTAGTTCTTTTATGCGGTGGCGATTGACCAAAAAGCGTTTGTGAGCATGAAAAAAATCTTCTGCAGGAAGTCGCTCCACATAAGTCTTTAAGGTATTTCGGATAAGTATTTTTCGAAGCTCTCCCTCCTTAGAAAGATGGAAAACTTCCAAATAGTTGCCTTCACTCTGAAAGAGAATTATCTCCTCAGCGGGAAGCTTGGCCAATGGTTTTCCATTTTCATTTTCCAAAACGATCAAATGATTTGACGCAGGAAAGGTCTGGTCCTTTTTAGCTTCACTACTTTCCTTTGGAAAATGTGCAGCCAGGGATTTGATTTTTTTAAGTTGCTTCCGCTGCTCCAGATATTGCTCTGTCAGTACTAAAATAACTACAGGTAAAAAGCTGGCCAAAAGGGTTTTCAATACTACATCTTTGAAAACATCAACTATCGGCTGATCCGAAAACCCAAGACTGACAAATGCAATAAAAACCGACAAGCAAATGAGCAGAAGCACGGTCAAAATCAGCAGAATTTCCTTCCCCAAAGTCCATTTTTCATCTAAGTATTCCTGACTGACTACTACCCTCAAGAGCGTCACAATTCCCCAGATAGAGAAAGCAGCAACAGCCGCAATGGAAGCGGCAAAGCCCCAACGCCAGCTATCTTCCATTTCACCCAGACCGAAAGGCGCGTAAATTCCCAATATTAGAAAAGTCACCAATCCGGGGATCAGCACGCTTTTCCAGTCAAAAATAAAGGGATGAGGCTTAGACCAGAACTTTAGATTCATGATACAACTATAAGAAATTATGCTTTCTCTTCCGTTTTCATATTCCAGTCAATTGGTGTTTTTACCAGAGCTTTAAAAAAGACCTTGTAACGGATTTTACTAAGTCTTCGTAACTTCTTTAAGCAAAAGCCTTTAATTGCAAGTTATTCAGAAGCCCTCAATGCTCAGATCAGCTTTCAATTTAATTTTCTACTGGGTAAGTCTATCCATTTTTCAATTATCAAGTGTAATCGCACAAGTCCTGCCTGACACCAAAGAAGTCAATCATTATTATGTAGGGTTCATGGACAATCTCCAGCAAGGCCCACCGGTGGTCCCTACTCTGGTCATCACAGCTCTGGAGGATCAAGTCGAGGGAAGGATAGAATATGATGGAAACGCTGTCCCTTTCGCTTTGGCACTTGGTGAAGAATATATATTTGAAAGCAACGCCAGTCTGATCGTCCAAACAAATCGAGTAGTTGAAAATAAGGGCTTTCATATTTATTCTGAAGGAGAAATATCAGTTTACGCTATCAATATGAAGCCTGATTCATTTGATGGCACCTTGGTTTTACCTTTGGATCAATTGGGCTCTACCTACTTTGCCGCCTCCCATTTTGAAAATCAAACCAAGGGAATCAGGCTATCTGAAAGGCAATTCAATAATGAAAGCCAGATTCTCATCGTAGGGACAAAGGACAATACTGATATTCGAATTGTCCCAAGTTCTCCCATAGGAAATTCTCTGAATCCATTTACAATCACACTCAATCAAGGAGAGACTTACCAGATGAAATCAAAGGGAGATTTGACGGGCACAGAGATTTCAGTCATTAATTCCGCAGAAGAATGTGCTCGAATTGCCGTTTTTTCCGGAAACAAATTTGCCGACATAGGAGATCCGGAATGCGGTCCCTTTTCCACATCTCACATTTTTAATCAAAATGAACCCGTTTCGGCTTGGGGCACCAATTATTTTCACATCCCTCTTAAAGATCGGGCTTTGGGTGAGTTGGTGAAATTCATAGCGGCCTTTGACGACACGGAAATCTACAGCGGGGCTAATTTGATGGGGACCATCAATGCCGGTGAGTATCTGGAACTGGATATCCAAAACAATCTGGCTCTCCAATACACCTCCAATAAACCTGTTGGTGTGTTTGGCTTCGGAAAATCATACTCTTGCGAAATTCTGGACGAAAACTCGGTGCTTTCACCAGCCAATGTGAATAATTATGGTAACCCCCAAATGGTCAATTACTCCCCATTTGAAACCACCAAGACACAGATTACCATCAATTTCCATCGAGTTTTTTCCACACTTTTCCACTATGCCCAGCTAGTTACTCGCACAGAAAATGTCCCACAAATGGAAATTGATGGAGAGTTCGTTGCTGATGAGTTTCAACCCTTTGTCAATAATGCTGATTTTTCATATGCTCAAGTTATCCTTTCTCCAGGCTTGCATACGCTAAGTAATCCATCAGGCTTTTCCGGGTATTTTTATGCTGTTGGGCCTTCACAGTCTTATGCAGTTGACTTTGGGAAAGACTTTGAAAACGAGCAATACGAAATTCTTTCAAGTTTTGATGAACTGACAACGGGCTCGCCTCGATTAGCCTGTATCGATCAGGAAGGAACCTGGTTGGTTAATATTTCCGATCCTTCCTATACTTTTTTCACTTGGGACTTTGGAGATGATTCAGCTATCAAAACAGGCAAGGAAGTGACTCATACTTACCTGGAACCTGGAATTTATAAGGTCAAAGTTCTTGCTTCGATAGATGCGAGTGGATGCGAAGAAACTGAATTGCACGAGTTTGAGGTAGAAGTCCAGGAATTAGGTGGTGAACTCACAGGCCCACTTACCTCTTGTCCTGAAGTGGAAGAATTGACTTACTTTTTTGAAGGTGAAGGTGAAATAGAAGAAGTCCTCTGGAATGCGGTAGGTGGAGAAGTGATCTCACAAACCAATGAGCAGGCGATCATCCGATGGGGAGTAGCTAATTCTGAGGCTTTGGTGCAAGCTACTCCGGTTGGAACTAATGGATGTCCAGGAGAAAAAGTGGAGCTGGCGGTGGTCATCAAGCAGGAACTTGAGCCAGAGGCACCTATTGGCTTGGATTTTATTTGTGATTTGAATCTGGAATATACCTACAACGTAGCCCAGACCGTTCCCAATCGGAACTATGAATGGGAGATCAGTGGAGGTGTTTTTATTGGTGGCAATACTGGACCTGAAGTTTTGGTCAGATGGGATGAAAACGAAAGTCAAGGAGTTTTGAGCTACAGAGAATCCAGCACTTTAGATGAGTTTTGTGAGGGCATATCTCCAGAATTAACAGTTGCACTGAATACTGGCTTTGAAGCAAAACTATTGAGTTTATCAGATGTGACCTGCTTTGGATCGGGAGATGGGTCTATCAATCTGGAGGTAGAAGGTGGTATTCCTCCCTATACCTTCCTCTGGTCTCATGATCAAAACCTTAACGCTGCTTCTGCTTCAAATTTGGCCCCTGGTAGCTATTCGGTTATTATTCAAGATAGCCAAGGATGCGAAATATCCCTTGAGAACCTAGAAATCAGCGAACCCGCCGCTTTGGAAGCATCTATTTTGAGGCAAGAAAACCCTTCCTGTTTTGGAAATACAGACGGAAGTTTATCCTTTGAGATAGAGGGAGGCACCCCACCCTATCGACTCTCAGACCCACTTATACCCGTCGATCAAAATCAGGTCACTTTAGAAAATTTGGGAGGTGGAACATTTACTTTACTCATTATTGATTCCAATGATTGCGAGACAAAACTCAATGTGACTTTAAGCGAACCAACCCCTTTAGAAGTTGCACTTACAGTGATAAAAAATCCCTGCCCCGAGGAATCCAATGGGGAATTGATCGCTGAGTTGATAGGAGGCACCGCACCTTATATTTACGAATGGAGCGATGGAAACATCGGTCAATTGAATCAAAATCTTGAAGCAGGAATTTATGAAGTGGAAGTAAGGGATGCATCAGGCTGCGTCGGTATCGGAAGTATAAGGTTGGAAGAGACAGCTCCCATTCTACGGCTCCCTACGGGTTTCGATCCTGATCAAGGAGCCTTCGGCCCAATCTCAAATTGTGGAGAACTGAACTACAGTCTCTCAATCTTCAATCGATGGGGTCAGTTGATCTACTCAGGGATCTCAGCATGGGATGGAAGCCTTGATGGGAAAAATAGTCCCCCGGGAACCTACTCCTATCGGATTGATTATGAATTTGTATTAAACGATCAAATAGTCAGGGAGTCTCAAAGCGGATCAGTAATTAAAATTAAATAGCTCAATTTTAAATCAAGTGAAAGACTTTACAGCTGATTCTCATAGCCTAAAAACAAATTGATATACGGTTGATTTGCTGGTCTCAAACAACACTTTTACTAGGCCCAAAACACTCCCGAATTCGCATCAGTTCCCACTCTATCACACATGGAAAAGTGACCTACCTTCTTTAATCAAACATTTAACTAAACCCTAACCGAATTTGACAGGTGATAGTTTGTGGTAAAAAGCATTAAGAGAAAATCCTGACCAAGCAAAAAATAAACCCAGCTTTTGGCTGGGTCCCTAATGCTTAAGATTTGTAAGACTTGAACTTAAAAATCAAATCCAGCCGATATTTTCAACACTCTATTTTTCACATCGGTATTGAAATAATTTAAGCTACTCAAGCCCAAATCATAGCTCAACTGTAAATTGATTCCTCCGGGAATATACCCACCAATACCTACTACAGCACCTAAGTCATACCCTCTTATCGGCTCGGTACTAGTTTGGACATTTCCGGGCTCCTCATAATTTCTCGATGCCAAAACACTCAACTGTGGTCCTCCAAAGACATTGATGGCAGGAAGAAAATTAAGTCGGAAAAGAATAGGAACATCTACATAATTCAAGGTCTCTGTAATTACGTTACCATTTGTCGGATTATTGGTTTCATAGCCTTTTTGCCCAAATTGAATCCCTGGTTCCACCTCCAAAAGACTAGTGCCAAACCGATAATAGCCCCCTACGTGAAAGCCAACATTGGCATTAAAATTCGTGTCGGAGAAATTAGCCGAAGACAATCCAGCACGAACTCCGAACTGAGCTTTTGCAGAAAAAACCAATCCCAAAAGGAAGAAAACAGTCAAAATCTTTCTCATATCTGCTTTATGTTTTAAATTCCCGATAAAACTACTAGATCAATCCCGGAAGTGGACAGTTTATTGGATATTTTTTCTCCTCAACTATGACAAAACCTACCCTGTTTGAAAACATCACTGAAGTCAGTGAGGATGTAAGAAACTTCTTTATCAGCAAGCTAGAAGAAATACAGGCTGAAAAAGGCTATAAGCTTGAGACAGCAGGGGAAGTGAGCAAATACCTATACTATATCGCAGAAGGCTCAGCTAGGAGTTTTTACATCAGAGAAAACCGCGACATCACGGTGTCATTTTCCCTAGAAGGTGAATTTGTCACGGCAATGCACTCCTTTATCACCCGAAGTCCTAGCTACGAAACGATCGAGACGCTGGAAAAGTCTTTGCTTTATCGAATTTCGTACAACGACTTACAGGAATGCTTCAAAAAATTCCCCGATCTCGAACGAGTATATCGGATGATTTTGGAGAAATATTACATCGCATTAGAAGAGCAGATGATTTTCTCCAAATTCAAATCTGCCCGAGAAAGGTATTTGGAATTAATGGAAAAAAAGCCCAAAATTATTCAAAGAGCATCCGTAGGACACATTGCTTCATTTCTAGACATGACGATCGAAACACTCAGTCGTGTCCGTGCCAAAATCTGACATTTTGACTTTTGTCAAGGCTAGTTTAGGTTGAAAAAAAGTAGTTTTGAAGCAACCCTAATGCGAAACCCAAAACTATGAAAGCCAAATACATCCCCTTTTTCAGCCTTTTTCTACTAGTCATCATTACATCTTGTAGCGAGACAAGCAATGAACAACTTTTTGATTCGAGCCTTCTCGAAAAACGTTCAGCAGAGGAAGTCGAAAAAGTGGTAGAGGATTTCATTCTTGCCGAAGACAGTACGATCATAGAAATTGGTGAAGGCTTTTTTGACCTCAAAACCCAACTGATTCTTGACAGCAAAGAGAATATCACGATTCAAGGTGCAGGAATGGAAAAAACTGTTCTTTCATTTCGAAATCTGAAAACCGGAGGAGAAGGAATGAAAATCGTGGGTAAAAATATCACGGTCAAAGACCTAACCATAGAAGATGCACCTGGGGATGGGATCAAAGCCCAACACACAGATGGTTTGATCCTTCGAAGAGTACATGCCACCTGGACTCATGGCGACAAGTCCAAAAATGGAACCTACGCACTTTATCCTGTACAGTGCAAAAATGTGGTCATTGATGAATGCATTGCTGCCCACTCGCGAGATGCAGGAATCTATGTAGGACAGTCTGAAAATATCATTGTAAAGAATTCCTTGGCCTATGGAAATGTGGCGGGAATTGAAATTGAAAATTGCGATAATGCTGAAGTCTTTGGAAATACCGCCCGGAATAATTCAGGAGGGGTTCTGGTTTTCAACCTTCCGGGACTTCCTAAGTCAGATGGAAAAGGCACCAAGATTTACAACAATAAAATCATTGACAATAACCACAAAAACTTCGCAACACCCATTGGTGAAGGGCCAAATGGTAATACGGTAACCATGATTCCTCCGGGTTCTGGAGTTGTTCTTCTTGCTGCCAAAGAAGTGGAAGTATTTGATAATGAAATTCTAAGAAATAAAACGGTGGGAGTAGCCATCGCCAGTTATCAGGTTACCGGTTTCCCAACTGACGCTCCAAACTGGTCTCCATACACGCATGATATTTTCCTTCACGGAAACAGCTATGACAGAAGCGGTGGATTTCCGGACCTTAGTCGGGAATTGGGCCAATTAGTAAGTATTTACAATGCTCATGGGAAAGCCAAGACTCAAGATATTGTCTACGATGGCATCTTTGATGAAAGTAGAGGTAACTCCATTGCCCAAAACCCCATGAATATCTGTATTTCTGAACCTGGTGTGGAAAACCTTTATTTTACACAATTTGACCTCAGTGAAGGTGAAGAAAACATTAAAAGCTCAGCTGATGTTTCTCCTTTCTCAAATTGTCAGGTAAATGTGACTACTGACGTTTCATTTATATCAAGTAAGTAATGACTCGGTTTTCAAAGAAAAATATCGCTTCTTATTTATCCTTGAGTTTTTTGCTTGTCTTCTTTTTTTCTTGTCAGAAAGAAGATCAAGTCGAGCAATCAATTGTCTTTGACCCACAAAAAGATCACGAGGAAGCAGATGGTATGTATCCCTATGATTGGCTTTCTACCTACGGTTTCTTTGAGGGAGATTTAAAAAGCTTAAATCCAAGCCAGGAGTTAATCGAATATGAACCTGCCTCTTCACTTTTCACCGATTATGCCTTAAAAAGCAGGTTTGTTTGGATGCCGGAAGACTCCAAGGCAGCTATCATAAATGAAAAACTTACCCTGCCAGTAGGGAGTGTTTTGATTAAAAATTTCTACTATCCTGAAGACTATTCTAAACCCGAAGGAAAACGGCGAATCATCGAAACTCGCTTAATGATTCATCAGGAAAAGGGCTGGGAAGCTTTTCCCTATATTTGGAATGACAGTCAAACTGATGCCAAACTCAAGGTAGTAGGCGGAGAAACGACGGTAAGTTTTGTAAATGAAAAAGGTGAAGATCAGGTCATCAATTACCTCATCCCAAACAAAAACCAGTGCAAGACTTGCCACAATGAAAACGAGAAGCTCGATCCTTTGGGAGTAGAAGTAAAACATCTCAATCACAAAAAGGACTTTGATGGTAGAAAGATCAATCAATTGGCCTATTGGACAGAAATCGGGAAGTTAGAGGGATTTGAAGGCGTTGAAAATCACCCTAGCATGGTGGATTACAGCAACGAAAGCCTTCCCTTAGCTGACAGAGCCAAGGCCTACTTAGACATCAATTGTGCACATTGTCATCGGGAAGAAGGACCTGCTTCCACATCAGGCTTATTTTTAAGCTATGAGCAAACAGATCCTCTCAAATTGGGAATAAACAAAACGCCAGTAGCAGCGGGAAATGGCGCAGGCAGTCATCAATTCGATATTGTTCCGGGCAAAGCCGATGAATCTATTCTCGTTCACCGGATGAATAGCACAGCAGTAGGAGTAGCAATGCCAGAAATCGGAAGAACGAGCATCCATCAAGAAGGAGTGGAACTAATCCGTGCTTGGATCAATGAGATGAAGTGAATTAGTCTATCACTTTTTTATCCACGTAGTTAGAATTGAGGATGCCCAAGGCGCCCATATATTTCAGGTCAAAAGTCAGGACATCACCTACCTGATAGTTATTTGGATTCTCTCCCAAATTCATGATCAGCATATCCGAGGAAGCTCCTAGTATCTCAATCGAATCATCGGCTGCCATCAGATATTTTGGGTCCACATCCAGTAGCCCGATATCTACAATTGCACGGAAGGAGGTTTTTCCATAGAGACTTTCATCTATTTCCACTACTTCACCTTGAGGATTCGCAGCTAGGTTCCCAACTGGAAGTAATGGCTTTTCCTGCATTTCGATGATTTCCACATGCAGTTCAAAAACATCTCCATGCATTCCTTCAATCACCTTTTCCTCGAAAAGATCCACTCCAAAATAGAGGGTCTCCCCAATTCGGAAGTGATTGATTCCCTTTGGTAGCTGCTGTGTAAGCATCAATGGGATGGTCACAGAAGTACCTGCAGATACCCAAGGTATTTTTTTATTGAACTTCAATTCGATGATTTGCTTGTATAGTGCAAGTTGAATCAACTTATCCGTAGAAGGCATGACCCCATTTAGGCAATTGAGATTGGTCCCCAGTCCAATCACCTCAATATTCGGCAAATTGAAAACCTGAGAGTAAAAATCAAGCAACTGCTCTCCCATGACCCCTTCTCGGAGGTCACCGGTTTCTACCATAATGATAATTTTGTGCTTTTTATCCTGCCTCACAGCTTCATCACTAATCCAGTGAATGGTCTCCAATTCACTATTCAGGCTGACGTCCGCAAACTCCACCATTTTACCTACATTCCGCTTGGAAACAGGTTTGATGTATACCGTCTGTACATCAGGGTTGAGGCGTTTCACCATAGCAAGATTACTGATTCGGCTATCATGAATCTCATCCACTCCTAGACTGATCAATTCCTGTAAGAAAAGTCTATTCCCGCACATCAGCTTGGACACTACTCCCCAAGCCACGCCATTTTCATTGAATTTCTTTTTGAGAAACTCGAAATTGTCTTTAAGTTTTGTTCGATTTAAGGTCAAATAAGCCATCTTATTTTTTCAATCTCATTTCCAAATACTTATTCGTAAAGCCTAAACGCTCATAAAGTCTTTTGGCTGGATTATCCGGCTCAACGTGAAGGGCAATATCACCTTTGGCCAGTTTGATTGCTGAATCCATAATCTTAGCTCCAATTCCTTTGCCCCTTTGGGCAGCATCTACGGCTATATATACCAAAATATTCTCCGGGATGTAACCTGACATGCCTGTCTGATTCATGACGAGGGCTCCGACTATTTTTTGATTTTCACGAGCTACGACTACAAATCCTCCAGCATGCAGACTTTGGTCCAATGCATAATCGAGGCATTTCATCACATGCTCTTTAGGATCCCCATATTTCCCCAAATGCTCAACCAAAAAGTCGGCAATTTCATTCTTTTGAAGAAAGGTGGCATTATCTATCGCTGATAGGGTCTCAAGCTTTATCATATTCTTTATTTATTATTTCAGGATGAACATTAGTATCAATTTTATCTATCGCTATAAAGGCGATCAAAGAGGCTGTCAAACCATAGAGGTTCGGGTCTAGCCCTAGTGGCATTTCTAGGTCCAAAAAGGTAAGGACGGCTGTAATAGAACCTCCTAGAATCATCGAAGTAACAGCAGCTTTCCAGTTTCTTTTTCCAAAAAACAGGCCAGCTACAACGGGGACTAGCAGCCCCGAAACCATAAATGCATAAGAATATAACATTAAGCTGAGCACTTCGTTCATTTGCCAGGCCAAAAGAATAGCCACCACGCCAATTAAAAAGGTAATTAGCTGAGAAAGTCTCATCTCGGAGCGATGGGTTCGGGGCTTTTTAGAATTACCCAGCAAGTCAGTAGTCAGATTACCGGATGCAGCCATCAAACAGGAATCCGCTGTTGACAATACTGCAGAAAAATAAGCCGACATCATCAGGCCAAGGATGCCCGCAGGAAGAATTTGACTCAACAATACCGGTAATCCCATCTCGGGATCCATGGCGGTGGTAAAACCATCCAAAGCTCCTTGCTCCACTGCCACTCGCGCTAGTAAACCAAGGCTAACACCCATAAAGGCCATGATGGGCCATTCAAATAATCCAGCGATAAACCATGCCTTCTTGGCGGATTTCACATCTCTGGCAGCAAAAATTCGCTGATAGAGAGTCATTCCCACAAACCAAATGGGAATAATCGTTATGGCCCAATTGAATAAATCCTGCCAAGTAAGATTCCCAAAGGAGAAAAACTCTGAAGGAACTGTTTCTTGAATGGTTTGCCATCCTCCTACGTAGCGATAAGCCATTGGAATCCCGATAAACATTAATCCGAGCATAAGTATAATCCACTGAACCGTATCAGTGTAAATCACAGCCTTTAGACCTCCCATTACGGTATAAACCACAGCAATAGCCCCCATAATCAGTAGAGCCGTGTGCAGGTCAAGTGTTTCAAAGGTTCCTGATGCTAATTTGGCACCTGCTAAAAGCTGTGAGGCGGTAAAGCCTAAATAGCCCAAAAAACATATGATGGCAGCCACCTTTGCTGTGGTGGAATTATATAAGTATCCGATAATTTGTGGAAAGGTGAAAAACTTGGCAAAAGCCGGATCGGATTTTACGCGCGGTATCAATAAAACTGCTGCAATCCAAGCTCCCAAAAGTCCAGTAAATAGCATCCAGGATCCGGATATCCCCATCATAAAGCCTAGACCTCCAAGACCAATTGAAAAACCTCCACCTACATCCGTAGCTACGACGGAGAGGCCGATATGCCAAGAACCAATACTTCTACCTCCTACATAATAATCTTCCTGCCCGGTATTCTTGCGCATAAAAAAAACGCCCACACCGAGCATAGCTAGCATGTAAACAACAAAGATCACCAGATCTATCCAATGCATTATGTAATTGGGTTTGTATCAAAGAATTTTAAAATATAATTTTTTAAAGTTAATGAAAAGGGCTCAAAAATGAAATAAAATTGGGTTTTTAGACTTATTTTGATATAATTATCCAATTTGAAATTAGAATAGTTAAAAATCTATTTTAAACCTTTCAAGTCTCCAGTACGAGAAAACCATATTTTTTCTACAGGCTACAATGTTATGATAACGATGTTTATCTCTCTCCAAATGGGGTAAAAACCGGCACCTTCAAAAACCAAATAGATCAAAAGCCCTAAATCGTATACAACAAAAAAAGCCGGATTTCTCCGGCTCTCTTTCTGAAGTTATTTTTATTAAACGTTTTCGGTCGTAACAGCAGCAGTAAAGTATTCCCGATTCATTCGCGCAATGTTTGTCAGGGAAATACCCTTTGGACACTCAGCAGCACAAGCACCAGTATTGGTACAAGCACCAAATCCTTCTGCATCCATTTGAGCGATCATTTTTTCTGCTCTATCCTTTCGCTCTACCTGTCCCTGAGGAAGCATAGCAAGCTGGGAGATTTTAGCAGAAGTGAAGAGCATCGCTGAAGCATTTTTACATGCAGCTACACACGCACCACAACCGATACAGGTCGCCGCATCAAATGCCTCGTCAGCAATCTTCTTAGGAATCGGAATCTCATTGGCATCTGGCACACCACCGGTATTGACAGATACATAGCCACCCGCTTGGATGATTCTATCAAAAGCAGAGCGGTCTACTACCAAGTCTTTTACAACCGGGAAAGCTTTAGCTCTCCAAGGTTCGATCGTAATGGTCTCCCCATCACTAAAAGACCGCATGTGCAATTGGCAAGTAGTGGTTTGCTGAGGACCGTGAGGCTTTCCGTTGATATGTAAGGAACACATACCGCAGATTCCTTCTCTACAATCGTGATCAAAGTGAACGGGATCTTCCCCTTTTTCTGTAAGCTGTTCATTCAGCACATCCATCATTTCCAAAAAGGACATGTCTTTGGATATGCCATCTATAGGATAGGAAACAAAACCGCCTTTATCAGCATTGTTTTTTTGTCTCCATACTTTTAATGTCAATTTCATATGAATTTTGATCTTTAATTATTTGTACGAACGCTGAGTCAATTTCACATTTTCGAATTCAAGAGGCTCTTTATGAAGCTCTTCCTCTTGACCCTCTCCAAGGTATTTCCAAGCAGCGACGTAAGCAAAGTTTTCATCGTCTCTTAGCGCCTCTCCTTCTGGAGTCTGGTACTCCTCTCGGAAGTGACCACCGCAAGATTCTTCTCTGTTGAATGCATCATCGATCATCAACTCTCCCAATTCAAGGAAATCAGCTACTCGATGTGCTTTTTCCAAAGACTGGTTAAGTTCTTCGTTTTCTCCAAGGACTTTCACATCTTTCCAAAACTCCTCTCTCAAGGCTTTAATATCTGCTTTAGCCTGCTTTAGTCCTTCCGCAGTTCGAGCCATTCCGCACTCATTCCACATGATTTTACCAAGCTTTTTGTGGAAATAGTCAACTGTCTTACTTCCCTTGATGCTCAGTAGTTTTTGGATCCTGTCTTTTACCTCTTGAATAGACTTATCAAACTCAGGATGATCAGCATTCACCGGACTTGGTCCAATTTGAGCTAAATAATCCCCAACAGTGTAAGGAATCACGAAGTAGCCATCTGCTAAGCCCTGCATCAAGGCAGACGCACCTAGTCGGTTGGCTCCATGGTCAGAGAAGTTTGCTTCTCCTAATGCGTACAACCCAGGAATCGTAGTGCTAAGATTATAATCCACCCAAAGACCACCCATTGTGTAGTGCACAGCTGGATAAATCATCATCGGTACTTGATATGGATTCTCACCTGTGATCTGCTGATACATATCGAAGAGGTTTCCATATCTCGCACGAATGGTATCTTCTCCGTCTCTTTTGATAGCATCTCGGAAATCCAAGAAAACTGCCTCTCCTGTTTCGTTTACTCCTCTACCTTCATCACATACATACTTGGCATTTCTGGAAGCCACGTCACGAGGTACTAGGTTACCAAATGAAGGATACTTCCGCTCTAGGTAATAGTCTCGCTCGTTTTCGGGAATATCGTTTGCTTTGATCTGTCCTTTACGAAGCTTTTCAGCCATTTCGACAGTTGACGGTACCCATACTCTACCATCATTTCTCAAAGACTCAGACATCAATGTCAGCTTAGACTGATGATCTCCAGAGACAGGAATACAAGTAGGGTGAATTTGAGTATAGCAAGGATTAGCGAAGTAAGCACCACGCTTATGTGCTCTCCAAGCGGCTGTCACATTGGATCCCATCGCATTGGTAGAGAGGAAAAACACGTTTCCGTACCCACCGGTACAAAGGAGAACTGCATGAGCAGCATGCTTTTCGATGGCTCCTGTGATGAGGTTTCTGGTGATAATACCTCTTGCATGTCCATCTATCTTTACCACGTCCATCATTTCGGTACGTGGGTAAAGCTTCACCTTACCATTAGCAACTTGACGGCTAAGTGCAGAATATGCACCAAGCAACAACTGCTGTCCGGTTTGGCCCCTAGCGTAGAATGTTCGGGATACCTGAGCTCCACCGAATGAGCGGTTAGCCAAAAGTCCACCATATTCTCTCGCGAAAGGAACACCTTGCGCTACACATTGATCAATAATATTAACTGATACTTCCGCCAATCGGTAGACATTGCCTTCTCTTGCGCGGTAGTCACCTCCTTTGATGGTGTCATAAAAAAGACGGAAAACGGAATCTCCATCATTTTGGTAGTTTTTGGCTGCATTGATTCCACCCTGCGCTGCGATAGAGTGCGCACGTCGAGGGCTATCCTGGAAACAGAAAGCTTTGACATTGTATCCCAACTCTGCCAAGGAAGCGGCTGCTGAAGCGCCTGCCAATCCTGTCCCCACCACGATTACATCGTACTTTCGTTTGTTTGCCGGATTGACCAGCTTCATGTTGAATTTATGCTTAGTCCATTTTTCCGCTAACGGACCAGCTGGTATTTTGGAATCTAGTATCATCTATATTTGATTTATTTTCCTTTATCAGTTTATAAGCTCTGAATATACATTACGATCGGAATCAGCGCAAAAAGTGCTGGAATCAAGATCGAAAAACCTGCACCTATTTTTTGGATCAATGGTGAGTACTTGGCATGGTTTAACCCAAGGGTTTGAAAAGCACTGGCAAATCCATGTGAAAGGTGAAACGCAAGGAAGCCCATAGACACCACGTAGATCACGACATACAGGATGTTGGAATACGCTTCAGAAACAATTTTAAACCCATCCTTGTAAATCATACCTCCATATTCAGCGGTCGGCATCTCTCCAAATTTGAATTCATACCAAAAACCTCTCAAGTGAATGATCAAGAAAATCAGAATCACCGTACCCAAAATCCCCATATTTCGGGAAGACCAAGTACTGTTTGTGCTTGCTTTTGAAGTAGCATAGTTGACTGGTCGAGCACTTTTGTTTTGTCGACTAAGAACTGCCGCGTAAATGATATGGATCAAGATAAACGCGAAATTTCCGATGGATACAACCCGGATGAAAGGGTTGTTGGCCATAGTCTCTGCATAAATGTTAAAGGATTCGCCATTGTCAGGAATGAGCAATTGTAGGTTTCCTGCCAAATGAACTACCAAAAACAAAATGAGAAATAATCCTGTCAAAGCCATTAGAAGCTTCCGACCCAAGGTGCTATTCAAGGTTTTTGTAACCCAACTCATAGATTTTTTCTTTGGTTAAAACGAACTTGTTTTTCTAAACTGGAGCCAAATTTACGCCCCGAACAGCTAGTAAACAATCCATTCGTCAAGCCCAATCTTATTTTAAAAGGTTCTAAATAATTTGTGCGATTTTAGAGTCTTTTACCCATAAAATCACATCAAAATAACCTACTGTTTGATTTTATTGTTTGATATTGAAAGGATTTTCTACTTTCTTCCGTTTATTTCGTAAAGAGTTTATATACAAACCATATTGCTCGGTAACCTTTGCCCGGCAAAAGGTGTTTTGATCAACAATAGAGAACTTGAAAAATATGAAGCTCAATCATTTCTTACCACTATTTTTTTGCCTTCTGCTTTTGAGTGCTTCCAAGGCTTGGGCCACTCACATTCGGGCAGGAGAAATCATTGCAGAGCGGATTTCCGTGCAAACTTTAACCTATCTGATCACTGTCGTTGGATATACCGATACCCGGTCCAATGTGGTATTTGGTCCAGGGGTAATCAATTTCGGAGATGGCAGAGAAGAGCAACTCAATACGGAAAGTGCCTTTTCCTTAGTTGAGCTTGTGGCCCCGCAAGTGGAAAAAAACACCTTTGTGATTGAACATACATTTCAGGGACCCGGAACTTATACGATTCGCTTTCAGGAATTCAACAGAAATGACTTAACACTTAACATGGATAATTCGGTGGATACACCTTTTTATGTTGAAACCCAGATTACCATCGATCCATTTATTGGAGTAAACAACTCCCCTGTTCTCACTATTCCGCCTGTGGACAATGGAGCGGTCAATGTTCGTTTCATTCACAATGCAGGAGCTTTTGATCCGGATGGAGATAGCTTGGCTTATGAATTGGATATCCCAAAACAAGCTTTCCAAAGACCGGTAAATAACTACCGTGACCCAAATGTCGCTGAGTTTTCTACCAATCAGGAATCAGGAGCGACTCCGGCTCTTTTTGGAATTGATGAAATATTCGGTGACTTGATTTGGGATGCCCCTGGTACTGCCGGACAGTTTAATGTGGCTTTCCGCATTAAAGAATACCGAAAACTTGATGGCGTATGGACTCAGATCGGCTATGTGGTTCGGGATATGCAAATCATCATTGAAAACTCCAATAATAGACGCCCCGAATTGATTCTGCCGCCTGATCTCTGTGTGGAAGCTGGAACACTGATAGAAGAAATTATTCAAGGTCAAGATCCTGATGGCGATCCGGTGAAAATTGAAGTCTTCGGCGAACCTATGGAAATTACTACCTCTCCTGCCTCCTATAGTCCAGAAGAGGCATTTCAGTCTTCCCCCGCCGTGATCGATTTCAATTGGCAGACAGTTTGCAACCATGTACGTGCACGGGAATATGATGTACGAGTAAGAATTACGGATCAACCCCGTTCGGGACCTTCTCTGGTGGATGTGAAAACTTGGCGAATCAAGGTAATCGGACCTCCACCTGTCTGGGATGATTTGGAACAGCAACAAGGTAGAACCGTAGATCTCACCTGGGATCCATACGTCTGTGCAAACTCGGCTTCCGAAATGCAGGTTTGGCGAAGAATCAACTCCGACCCTTATGTTCCGGACAGTTGCGAGACAGGAATCCGTCCGGGTTTTGAGCTAATCGGAACCACGGATATGGAGACGATTAATTTCACAGATCTGAATGGCGGTGCAGGTTTAGCTCCCGGAAATACTTATTGCTACCGATTGGTGGCAGCCTTTCCAGAACCAAGACTTGGCGAGAGTATCGTTTCCGAAGAAATCTGTATCACGATCGACGTAGATGTACCGATCATCACGAATGTAAGCGTAGAAGAAACAGATACTGAAAATGGAGAAATCTTTGTAAAATGGACTCCTCCCTATGATATTGATCAAACACAATTCCCTGGACCTTACACCTATGAGCTCATCAGACAAGATGGCTTTACAGGGACAAGCAATCGAGTAAGCCTGGGGACGACAAGTGATACTTTATTTACAGACACCGGACTAAACACAGAAAATCTGGTCTATAACTACAAAGTTATCCTCCTGGACAACGGTACCAAAATAGACACCTCCTCCACTGCTTCTTCAGTTCGATTAGAACCAAGTATTATCAATCAAGCTATCGAGCTAAATTGGACATTTGACGTACCTTGGAATAATTCCATCTCAGAATTTAGGCATGAGGTATACCGAAATAGAACCGATGCGGATGCTCAGGATGAAGATACTTTTGAGCTCATTGCTGAAGTGGATGTCACCCAAAGCGGTTTTGTCTTCCTGGACGATGGCAGCTTCAACGGTATTCCATTAGTCAGGGATATCGAATATTGTTACTATGTCGTCACCAAAGGTGCTTACAATGTGGAAGGGCTTGTTTATCCATTGGAAAACAAATCTCAAATTGTCTGTGCCAAACCTGATGACAATAGACTCCCCTGTCCTCCAGTCCTTACTTTCGAAGGTCCTGAATGCTCCGCTTATTTAGCAGAACAGCCTTGCAACACCAACACGTTTGTTCATGATTTGAGCTGGGAACCTGATTTCTCCGGGGATTGTGATGACGAACTAGCTGGATATAGACTTTATTTCACCCCAGATGGAGAAGAAGGTCAGTTTGAATTGGTGGCTGAATTGAGTTCGCTAGAATTGGCTACAAGAATCAATAACCTTCCAACCTACAGAGGCTGTTACTACATCACTGCGGTGGACAGATCGGGTAATGAAAGTGAGCCAAGTAATGTCGTCTGCGTAGACAATTGCCCAAATTACGAATTGCCAAATGCCTTTACTCCGAATGGTGATGGTCTAAATGACACATTTATCGCCTTCGACAACCCATTCTCTCAATGTCCTAGATTCGTGACAGGGGTAGAAATATTTATTGTCAATAGATGGGGAGCTGAGGTATTCCGATACAACAGCCTGGAATCTGCCGAAAATGACATCTTTATCCGGTGGGACGGTCGTGACCAAAATGGAAATGAATTGGCTGCAGGTACTTATTTCTATTCAGGAAAAGTATTCTTCGATGTCTTAGATCCAAGTCAGCGCGAGCAGGAACTCAAAGGCACCATTCAGATTCTTCGATGAATCGCCAAAAATCAATAATCTTCTTCGATGGAGTGTGCAATCTTTGCAATAGCTCCATCGATTTTATCATCAAAAGGGATAAAAACAACCAATTTTTAGTAGGAGCGCTTCAGGATGATTTTTCTAAGAAAATCCTAAGTTTCTATGATGTCAAAGAGGATTACCTTGATTCATTGGTACTTCTTGAAGACGGCAATATTTACTACAGAAGTACGGCGGCATTAATGATTTCCAGAAAGCTTTCTGGCTTTTGGCCATTTTTTTACGCCTTCATCATTCTACCAGCCTGGCTTCGGGATCCGATTTATGATTGGATTGGAAGGAATCGCTATCGTTGGTTTGGAAAAAAAGAAACTTGCCGGCTCCCGACCCCCGAGGAAAAGTCTAAATTTCTTTCCCCTGAAAATTTTTCTCAAAAAGACTGAATGATCATCCAATAAATCGGCATTCCCAAGGTGATATTGAAAGGGAAGGTAATCGCCAAGGCCATGGGAATGTAAAGACCTTCATCCGCTTCGGGATTGGCTAGCTTCATGGCCGCCGGCACTGCAATGTAAGATGCACTCGCTGCCAAAATCGAAAAGATAAATCGATCGCCTGCTGCCGGTGCAATCCAATAGCTCAACACCGCCACGATACAACCATTTACTAGTGGAACTAATATGGCGAAAACTGTAGAGAAGTACCCATTTTTGAAAAAAGACCTCAACTTCCTGCCACTACTGATTCCCATATCCAAAAGGAAGACTGCCAGAAAGCCTTTGAAAATATCCGTGACAAAAGGCTTGATTCCTTCCGCCTGCTTTTCATCAGCGATCAGACCTATCACCAAACTCCCCAAAATCAGTAATACTGATCCATTCGTAAAGGCATGCTTGATGATTTTACTGAGACTACCTTTTGATTTTTTCTTTGTCGAATACTTCCTAAGCAAAACCACTCCTGAAATGATAGCAGGAGCCTCCATCAAAGCCATCACTGCAACCATATGCCCTCCAAATGTGACCCCTTGGGCATCCAAAAAGGAAGCTGCTGCTACAAAAGTAACTGCTGAAATGGATCCATACGCTGCCGATATAGCTGCCGAATTAGCAGTATTCAATTTGGTGCGCAGGATAAAGAAGGTATAAATAGGTACCGCTGCCGACAATACCAACCCGAAAACCAAAGCCCAAACGATGTATAAATCAAATTCACTGTGGGAAAGCTCCTGACCACCCTTGAATCCAATGGAAAGCATCAGATAGAGTGCAATAAACTTAGCTGAGGTAGGTGGTATCTCCAGATCAGATTTAAATCTTACCGCTAAGATCCCCAATACAAAAAACAGTAAACTTGGGTTGGTGAGATTGTTTATCAGAATTTCAAAATTCATGCGACAAAGATTTGCGGTAAAAAATTTAAAAAAAACAAAAACATAATTTTTTTTTATGACTATTCGTGATGTTGCACGTATGGGTAGACAGCCGCAATAATGAGTCTGT
>NZ_JAPEIB010000059.1:0-13180 GCF_028823735.1 Algoriphagus sp. NF | reverse complement strand
AACCCCGGTAATTTTTACAACGGCTTTTGATGAATTCATGCTCAGGGCTTTTAAAGTCAATAGCATTGATTACCTCCTTAAGCCGATAAAAATCGAAGAGCTTCGTCAGAGCCTGACAAAATTTCAATCTATCCGAGGAAATCAGGCAAAAGTTCATCCTGATTTTCAGGTTCTTTTAGAAGAAATCCGTAGGGATCAAAAATCATTTAAGTCTCGTTGGTTGCTACGATTGGGAGACAAGTTAACATCTGTCTCCACCTCACAAATCTCTTATTTTTACACTTCCAATGGGGTAATTCATCTAATGACAGACAGTGGAAAATCCTTTTTGATGGATCAAAATCTGGAACAGATTCAGGCACAATTAGACCCTCAGGAATTTTTCAGAGCAAATCGCCAAATAATCCTGCACTTTAAATCCATCGCTCAGGTCGAACGTTACCATAAAGGAAAACTTTTTGTTCATTTAGAACCAGCTTCTAAGGAGCCCATCATTGTCAGTGCCGAAAGAGCCTCTGAATTTAAGAGTTGGCTAGATAAGTGATCTTGTTTGCTCCAAGGCAAGAATTTATTTTTCTACAGAAAACCTATATTCAACCTTGTGCTCATATTTTTCGCCTGGACTTAGAATCGGGCTTGGGAAGTTGTCATGATTGATGGCATCCGGCCAAATCTGGGATTCTAGGCAAAAGCCCCAGTGTTTATCGTAGGTTTTTCCATCAGCTCCGTGGAAGTCTTTCACAAAATTTGCTGTATAAAACTGCACTCCCATGTTATCAGAATACATGTCCATGACACGGCCACTTTCGGGATGGTTCACTTGCACAAAATGCTTCATCTCATCTGATTTTTCTAGCTTCATCACCATATTGTGATCAAAGCCTTCACCATTGGCTGCAATCTGCTCCCCAAGGTTTTTTGGAGTTCGAAAGTCAAAGGGTGTCCCCGTCACATCTTTGACCTCTCCGGTTGGGATCAGTTCCTCATCCACCGGGGTGTAGGCATCCGCCCAAAACTGAAATTCATGATCCAGTACATCACGTTTTACTCCACCAAGATTGAAATAGGTGTGATTGGTCAAGTTGATTATGGTCTTCTGGTCAGTGACAGCTTCAAATCTGATTCGCAAAGTATTATCTGTAGTCAATTCCATCCAAAGCGTTGTCTGAAGATTTCCCGGATAGCCTTCTTCTCCATCTAGGCTCAGATAAGTCATTTTCACCCCTACTACTGAATCATTGGAATAAGTCTCAGGGGTCCAGACTTTTTTATTAAAGCCCTCTACCCCTCCATGAAGATGATTGTCTCCATTGTTTCTTGCCAGTTCATAGGACTTTCCGTCCAAGGAAAATTTACCTTTTGCGATTCTATTAGCAACTCGACCTGCGGTAGCTCCGAAGAAAGGATTTGGTTTAGTCAGAAACTCCTCTACAGTATCAAAAGTGAGGGTGATATTTTCTTTGTTTCCGTTTTTGTCGGGAGTAATTATTTTGTGGACTAAGCCTCCAAAATTGGAGAGTTCGACTTGCATAGTTCCATTGTCTAACACATAATGAAAAATGGGCTTGCCATTATGCTCAGCTACTTTTTCTGATTTGATCATAAGGTTGATTTCTTCTTGAATAGGTTCTTGAGTTTGTTTTTGGGAGCAGGCAAATGCAAGCGACAGGGAAATTGCCAAAATATAGGTATTGAAGACTTTCATGGTATGGTGATTTTGCCAGTGAATTTAGTTTACTTACGCTCGTGATTTTTGGCTATTCGCTCCAATTCTGATTGAAGTTTTTCTCCACTTATCCATTTGCCAGCCACTGATACGCCGAGTGGTTTTTGCATAGTTTCCAGGTTTTCTAGTGGGTTTTCTTTGACCATCACAAAGTCGGCCTCCATTCCCTCTTTGATCATCCCCCATTGAGCCGAGGCATCCATGTATTTGGCAGGTTCTACTGATCCACTTTTTAATATCTCAAAATTACTCATGCCTGCTTTGGACATCAACTCTATTTCGTGATGAATGGAAAAACCCGGGACATTAAAAACCTGAGGGGAGTCTGAGGCTAAAAGGACCGGAATCCCGGCCTGATGAAGGGTCATGAAGAGCTGATTACGAAATTGCAAGTATGGCTCCACAAATTCTCGGTCTAGCATCCCCGCACGCTCAAGTTGCTTTTTGGTATTGACCCACTGCTGAATCAGGGGCCCGGGTAAGTATTTCATTTCTGGTGCCTGTCGAAATTCATCGGCAGGGACATAGCCGAAATACCTATCAAATAGCGTCAAAGTCGGGGCAATGTAAGTTCCTTTTTTCAAGGTTTCCTCGATCAAAGCAGGAAGCTTTTCCATTTCCACCTCTCCAACAAGCTTTAAATTGAATGGACCCGAGGTAGTCGGATCGATTGTCAAATCATCCGGAAGCAATCCTTCCATATACCCATCCATGTGTTCGATGGATTTGAAGCCGCTAGCGAGTGCATTTTCTATTCCAACAGCCAAAGGAACATGCCCGCCGAAAGGAATTTGAACTTCTTGGGCTGTTTTGGAGATTGCCCACATTTCATCCAATTCGACTCCTGGATGGATTTTTAAGTGATCATAGCCAGCAGCCTTTTGTTCCCTGACCATTTGAGAAGCCTGCTCTGGGCTACTGACAGAGTTTCCGTTGAAGGACGGGCCTGATATAAAAACACGTGGTCCGGGAATCTCTCCATTTCTCACGCGTTCCCGTAGCTCCACATGACTGGGATGGCCCAGCATACTTCGAATACGAAGAACACCATTGGCCAAATAAAGCCAAAGTGATTCTTCCTGCAATTGAGTACTGCCATCTCCAGCTACTGGTAGGTGGGCGTGAAATTCAGCCAAGCCCGGAAAAATGTAAGCACCCTGTCCATCAATCAGATTTTCATGGCTCATCCGAGGGGTTTGAGGCGTAAGAGGAATGATTCGATCAATCTTGCCATTCTTTACGAATAGTGCATGATTTTCAAGCATTTCCTCTCCATTCATCGTGATGATATGCACATTTGTAACCAAGAAATCCTGTGCAGAAAGCGTGGGTATGGATAAGAAAGTCCAGAAAAAGCCAAATAGGATCTTGAGGGTTTTCATAGTTTTTTGTGGGTTGCTCTCCAATTTCGGCTATTCAGGTGGCTATTCCAATCCGGTCCTGTAATTTCTATTTCTTCAAATAATCCAATGCTTCTTCTAGAATCTCTGTAGGCGTTTGATCGATTGAAAGCTTCTTGCCATAATTCGGCTCTTCCCACGTGGCAAACTGCGAGTCAAGCATTTCTGCCTTCATGTAATGGTTTTTTCTTGCCTTCATTCGATCCCAGATAAGATCCCTGTCTCCTTTGAGATGAATCCATTTTATATCATTCCTTCCAGCCAGTATTTTTCGATAGCTTTCTTTCAATGAGGAGCAAGCCAAGATGCAACCACCTGACTTTTTGGATTCTTCGAGTTTTGAAGCGAGGGCCTCTAGCCAAGGTTGACGATCTTGATCGGTCAGAGGGATCCCATTACTCATTTTTGCTATATTTTCTTTTGGATGGAAAAGATCTGCGTCGTAAAAGGGCAAGGATAGCTTTTGCGATAATGAGGTTCCTAGAGTGGTTTTGCCAGTTCCTGAGACACCTGTGATAATGATGAGTTGATAGTTTGCTGTCATGCTTTATAGAATCATCCAAAGATTGTCTATTTTGGGAAAGATGGAAAATGCACCTTCATTTATTTCGGATCAATTTTACACCAAACGTGTATCAGACCTTCACTTTAGGCATTTAAGGCTTGTTTCCTCAGATACTTCCATTCAAGACTGTGCCAAGCGAATGGCAAGAGAGCAGGTAAGCTGTCTGTTTGTGGGTGAATCCTCAGATCAGATCGAAGGCTACATTACCGATATTACCCTACGCGATGAGGTTTTGGCAAAGGGGCTATCACCTGATGAGCCTGTCAAGCTAATTGTGGAATACAAAATGGTTTCCATTAGCCCGGATGCTAGTTTGGTGGAGGCTTTGCTTTTGATGTTTCGTACCAAGTCCAGGTATCTCTTAGTTGAAGATCAATTCCAATTTATAGGCTGGATCAGCAGAAATAAGATTTTGACAGAGCAGAGTCAGGGGCCTTTTATGTTTATTCAGTCAGTAAAAGAGGCTCGTCAGATTTCCGAGTTGAAATCAAAATGGGATAGAATGCCCGAGATCATCCACCTCTTGCTAAGCCGTGGCATGAAGGCAGCCTATGTGAATCAAATTATCACCACTGTTGCCGATACGATCACACAGCGGGTCATCGAGCGGGTGATCAAGGAGATAGGTCCTGCTCCGGCAAAGTTTGTGTTCTTTGTGCTTGGAAGTGAAGGTAGAGGAGAGCTGACACTCAATACCGATCAGGACAATGCGATCATCTATGAGGACAAGGCTAATGAACAACGAGAAAGTGTTCGTGCTTACTTTTTGGATTTTGCGACGCGAGTTTCTACAGCTTTGGATCAAATTGGGATTGACCTTTGCGAAGGGGATTTGATGGCGATGAACCCTAAATGGACTCATTCCCTCTCTCATTGGAAAAGAAATTATGAGTCTTGGATTGCTGATGCTTCCCAAGAGACTGCCATGAAATATTCCACTTTTTTTGACTGTAGAGCAATTTTTGGAGAAGAAGGCTTACTCGAAGAATTGAAAAATTACATGTATAAACTGGTGGAGTCAGCTCCTGAGCGATTTTTTGTCAACTTGGGCTACAATGCACTTCAGTATGAGCCTCCGTTGACATTCTTTCGAAAGATTCGTACTGAGAAGATTGATGGGGAAAAGCAATTTAACCTCAAGCACGCTATGCGAACCATGGTAGATTTAGCCCGGGTCTATGCGCTGCGGCATCAAGTTCAAGCCACCAATACTTCTGAACGAATCCAAAGCCTACAGGAGAAAGGTGTTTTTTCTGCAGCTGAATGCCAAGAACTTAATCATGCTTTTTCCTACCTAATGGCTTTACGATTGGAAAATCAGGCTGAAATCATCATGGCAAAATCCCCGCAGCCACTCAACTGGGTAAAAATAGACCGACTGACCAAGGTGCAAACAGTGACGCTGATTGAGATTTTTAAAGTTATTCGTGATTTTCAGGCCCGCATGAGAATTTCCTTTACCAAGAGTCTATAAATTCTTGATCTGAATTAGACTTCTTTAAATTTTTTATAAAAGTTATTTTTTATTTAATAAAGTTTTTTAATTTTGTTGAGTGAAAGAAAAGATTGTAAGTGTTTATTAATCCTAATTAAATTTTACAAAAATAAAATCGGAAAAATTTTTTTTGGAGATCAAACGATTGCACTTTATCTTTTATTTGGAATGCGTATCTAATTTATCATCACGTTAATCAGCCTAGAAAACCATGCTCAGCAACTATCCGCTTTCTGAAGTAGAAAAAAGCTTTCTCCAAGAGTCTGGAGTAGATAAAATCACTACTCTAATCCCTTACTTGACGGTTGATAATTTCCCGAAATTAGGTTTGTTGACAGCCTGTAGATTTTTGGAATGGGCCGCTGCAAATCCTCAGGGGGTTATCAGTCTTCCTACCGGTAAAACTCCGGAGTTTTTTATCAAGTGGACGCAGTTTTTGCTTGAAAATTGGGATACAAAAAAAGGCAAGGATATCCGTCAAAAATATGGAATGGGAGATCTTAAAAAGCCTGTCTTGAAGGATCTTACATTTGTTCAGATTGATGAGTTTTACCCGATATCATCCAAGCAGCACAACAGCTTTTACGATTATGTAAACAAGTTTTACATTCAAGGTTTTGGGTTATCAAAAGAGAAGGCTATCCTGATTAATTCAGATGAGATTCCTTTGGCTGAAGGAAAGCACTACTCGGAGATTTTCCCCGATTTGAAAGTGGATCTGTCGCTAAGATTCAGAGATCCAGTAAATGATCTTGAAAAACTACAACAAGAATCGATTTACATGATCGATCAGTGGTGTGCAGATTATGAAAAGCGCATTCGCAACCTTGGCGGGATAGGTTTTTTCCTAGGAGGAATTGGTCCTGATGGTCACATCGCTTTCAACACCCGAGGTTCTCATATTTACTCCGTCACGCGCTTAACCGAGACCAACTTCGAAACCCAGGCTGTAGCAGCAGGGGATTTGGGAGGAATTGAGGTTTCTGCCAACCGATTGGTCATTACCATTGGCCTCGATACCATCGTCCACAATCCTGATGCAGTGGCAATTATCATCGCAGCCGGTGAGGCAAAGGCGGGGATTGTCAAAGATTCCTTGGAGACGAAACTGAATAATGTCTATCCAGCTACTGTCTTACAAAAACTTAAAAATGGTCGATTCTATCTTACCAAAGGAGCGGCTGTCAAGTTGACTGACTCAATGGATGCTTACTATGAGAAAGGAGAGTGGACATTTGAAAAGACCGAACGCGCAGTAATAGATCTGTGCAAGAAACTCAATAAATATGGTCACAGGCTCAAGCTTAGTGACCTAAAGGCTGATAAATATTGCAAACTTATCCCCGACCTTTCAGAAGACACGGTAAATCAGGTCATAAAAAGTATTGATGCAAAATTGGCGAAAGGCTTGGAGCAGGAAGAAAATCAACGACTGCTGCACACAGGCCCACACCATGATGATATTTCTCTTGGTATCCTGCCACACATCACCAATCAGCTGAATGAGCCTACCAATGAGGCACACTTCTCAGTTTTGACTTCGGGATTTACTGCTGTGACCAATACCTTTGTCATCGAGACTTTGCAGCATACCAAAAAGTTACTCGACGAGGGTAAAATCCAAATGGTCGATTATGACGACTTTTTCTCAGTGGGATATAGTCTGAAGACGGATAAAGATGTATACCATTACTTGACAAACGTGGCCTCAGAAAATGCTGAAGCCCGCAAGCGGGGACTTTGTCACCGAGTAGTCAGAGCCTTGGTTAGCGTCTATGAAGTGAAAAATAAGACCCAACTCCGGGAAACGATCAATGATGTAATCAGCATTCTTCGTAAAAGCTACGATGGAGAGAAAAATCCGGCGAAAATTCAAAAGCTGAAAGGGATGATCCGGGAATTTGAAGAGGAGTTGGTATGGGCTCACTTTGGTGTGCAGGTCAAAAATGTACATCACTTGAGACTAGGCTTCTACACTGGAGATATTTTCACCGAGCAGCCTGACAAAACCCGCGATGTAGAACCGATCGTGGAATTGTTTAGAAAAGTTAACCCAACAAAGATTAGCTTAACCCTTGATCCGGAGGGATCAGGTCCAGATACTCACTATAAAGTCTTGCAAGCCACGGCAGCGGCTGTCAAAAAGTGGGGGGAAGAAAAGGATATCAGTGACCTCCGAATTATAGGATATCGTAATGTCTGGTTCAAATTTGAGCCACATGAGGCCAATGTAATTGTGCCGGTATCCTTAGGCGATATGTCTGTGATGGAGGATTCTTTTGCGAATTGCTATCTTAGCCAGGTGAATGCATCCTTCCCGAGTTACTCACACAATGGGAAATTCAGTACTGTCGCCAAGCGTACCTGGGTTGGCCAGTTGAATGATATCCAATTGCTTTTGGGCAAAAACTTCTTCTATCTTCACGAGCGTGCAAAAGTTCGGGCAAGTCATGGACTGATTTTCTTCCGGGACATGAATGTGGAGGAGTTTTTGGCGACAGCCAGAGAATTGGAGAAGTCTATCGAAGGAATGCTTTAAAAAAAGAGGCTGAGAGCCTCAAACCAGACCTATTTAAACCAAAATTGACCTTAGTACTCAGCACATGGAAAAAGCCATTCTGGGATTAGATATTGGCGGTACGGGAATCAAAGGAGGAGTCCACGTCAATGGACATCTCGAAGATATTCGATCGATTCCAACACCAGCGCATGAATCCAAGGAATTCATCCTGGAGACCATTGCCCTATTCATCGAGTCCTACTTGGATTATGATATCGCGGGAATTGGTATTGGTATCCCAGGATTGGTGGATGTAGAACGCGGCGAGGTACTTGGTCTGGCTAATATTCCTGCTTTTCAACATGTGGAATTAGCCAAATTCATTCAAGAGCGATTTTTTAAGCCGGTTTTCATCAATAATGATGCAAACTGCTTTGCGATCGGGGTCCATAAGTTTGGGGTGGGAAAACCCTTCAAAAATCTGGTGGGTATCACGCTTGGAACGGGTGTCGGTGGTGGTATCGTGATCAATGGGCATTTGTATTCGGGGATGTTTTCAGCTGCTGGAGAATGGTGTAGCGCTCCTTATCTGGAACACAATTTCGAGCATTATTGTAGTGGGAAGTTTTTTCATGCATACTATCAGACCAAACCGAAAGCAATGGCCAAGCGTGCACGAAATGGAGACCCTGAGGCAATCAAAGCATTTGAAGAATATGGAAACCATTTAGGGGAGTTGATCAAGCATATTTTGTATGCGCTTGCTCCTGAAGCAGTAGTACTTGGCGGGTCGATTCGAAAGAGCTATCCGCTTTTTGAAGCATCCCTCAAAAAATCACTTTCTACTTTTGCTTATCCCATGGTTTTGGAGCAGGTAAAAATCTTACTTTCCGAATTGGATGAGACTGCCATCCACGGTGCAGTGGCATTGGTGGATTTGGAGCCAGAAGTAATCAATAATTAGCAAAAATTTAAAATGATAGTTGGTTTAGTGAAAGAAAAATGCGGTCTCGATTGAGACCGTTTTTTTTGCTTTTTAATCACTATTGAAAGGAACCTTCAAATTTAATTCCCTGTCAAAAAGCAATGGATAATTTGTCCTGCCTCTCACTGGCCAGTTATTGAGCCAAGAACTGCCATCATGCAAGCCCCAAAAGGTCACTCGGCTGATTTTGTCTGAATGCTTGCTAAATAGCCCAAAAAGTGAAGTATATCGGTTTTTCAATTTCTCCTGAATAGCCGAAGGCAAGGAATCTGTGTATGGGTTCCAGATTTTTGAATCTTCAATCGAAATAGTTAAATCTGCACCATCAAAGTCACTGGGTCTAGGCAATACATCTATATCCAATTCTGTAATCATCACCTGAAAGCCGGCCTGATGAATATCCAATATTGCGGCTTCAATTTGATCTAAGCTTGGATGATCCAAGCGGTAATGTCCCTGCATGCCGATCCCGTCAATCCGAATTCCTTGTTCTCTAAGGTTTTGAGCCATCTTTAAGATAGCCTGGCGCTTTTCCGGTTTCCAGACATTGTAATCGTTGTAGTACAATTCGGCTTCTGGATCCACTTGATTGGCTTTTTTAAAAGCTTCCGCAATATAGTCTTCACCCAAAATCAAATACCAATGGGTTTTTCGCCAGGTACCATCATCTTCAAAAGCCTCATTGACCACATCCCATCCATCAATTCTTCCCTTGTATCTGCCCACTACGGTTTCTATATGCTCATTCATCCGGTCTTGTAATTCCTCTTTTGAAAGAAAACTTCCATCTTGATCCTGAAATACCCAAGTTGGCACTTGCTGATGCCAGACTAGCGTATGACCTACAATAAAAGCATTCATCTCTTCTCCTTTCCTCACATAATTATCTCCAAATTCAAAGGCATATTTCCCTTCTTTTGGGTGGATATTGCTCCATTTTAAACCATTCTCCGAAGTCAGTGAGCTGAAATGCAGATTCAGTAACGAATCGGCCTTAGGCATACTACCATTTATCTGGCGGCCATTAACTGCAACTCCGATAAAAAATTTGTCTTGAAATTCATCTTTTAGTCCCTTCTCGGTAGGAGGATGGCAGGAAAAAACAAAGGCTGAAATGATGTGGATCAAATAAAGAGAGCGTTTCATTTTCAGGGTTTTATAGGATTTTCTAAAGGTAAAAAGACCTGCTCTCAATCTCTACGTTTTTTGATTAAATTACCTTTAACTAATTTGAGCGAGATATCAGTTAAAAAAAGAATCTCCTCATGAACCCCAATAAATTAACCCTAGCACTCGCCCAGATAGCACCCGTTTGGTTGGATAGACAGGCAACTTTGGAAAAAGTAAAAACTTCTATTCAGGAAGCTGCTCAAAAAGGTTGCGAACTTATCGTTTTTGGGGAAGGGCTTTTGCCGGGGTATCCTTGGTGGCTATCGATTACCCATGCCTCTGCTTGGGATGACCGTATCCAAAAAGAAATTCATGCGCATTATGCCCGAAATGCTGTGCAGATCGAACGTGGAGATCTGCTGGAGGTCCAGAAATTAGCCAGACAAAAAAAGATTGCCGTTTACCTTGGCATAATCGAGCGACCAATCGACCGGGGAGGGCATAGTCTCTATTGCTCTTTGGTTTATATTGATCAGGAAGGAGAAGTACGGTCCGTGCATCGCAAGCTACAACCCACCTACGACGAGCGCTTGACTTGGTCTCCGGGGGATGGAAATGGTTTGCAGGTTCATAATTTGAAGGACTTTCGAGTGGGTGGGCTGAACTGCTGGGAAAACTGGATGCCCCTTGCACGAACGGCCCTGTACGGGCAAGGAGAAAATCTTCATATCGCGGTTTGGCCCGGAGCAGTACGAAACACGGAAATGATTACCCGAATGATTGCTCAGGAAAGTCGATCCTTCGTTGTTTCCGTTTCTAGTTTGATGCGGAAGGCTGATTTTCTATCGAATACCCCACATCTCGACTTGATTTTGGAAAACTGCCCGGAGCTTTTGGGCAATGGGGGAAGTTGCATCGCTGGACCTGATGGAAAATGGATTATAGAGCCAGTGGCTGATGAAGAAGGATTATTGATCCAAACTTTGGATCTCAATCGGGTTTTGGAGGAGCGTCAAAACTTTGATCCTGTAGGACACTACTCCCGACCTGATGTGCTGAAGCTTCAAGTCAATCGAAGCCGGCAATCCTCAGTAGATTTTGATGGGGAGTAATTTCTATTTTTCGCCAGGGTGGTAAACTCGTACAGCGTCTTTTAGTACGCTTTCCTTATCGAGGCTCATGGGTTTTAAATCTCTGGCTAAAAAACGTTCCATTTGATCGTCGTAATGAGGACTGTCAGGACGATTGCTCGCCCCAAATACATTGATAGATTCAATTTTGGGTAGTCCTTCCCCGAATCGTACCATCATGATATAGGATTCGCCTTGAACTCCTTTTCGCATACCATTTTCCCAAGGCTCGGATCGCATAGCGGTGATCACATCATCTAGCCCCCATAGTGGTAATACTTTCTCGCCTCTAACGAGTTTTTGGTATTCACCTAAAGTAACAAGTTCTTTGCCAAAATGGCTCTCAAAATGTTCTTTGGCCTTTAAGAGTCCTTCCGCCGCCTCCTCTTCACTTAAGGTAGTCTCCCATTTTCTTCCATTCTCTTCAAATTTCTCCCACCAGTAATAGTAGCTGAAAGCAAAAAGAGCAGCCCCTTCAGAGTTGACGTCTCCACGCTTGTTCCAGTTTTTAAGTGTCTCAATCTGAGCCTTGATCTCAGGAAATTTTTCAGGATCAAGCGAGAAGAGCGCATCCATGTTTGTTCGGAAGGCTAATACCTCAGGTAATTGATCATCAAATTTGATTCGCTCAAAATCTTCCCAGCTTAGCAGTCCCTCCTTTGGCATGATTTCCCGAAAGCGGGTGGAGCGATTGTTTTCCCGGCGAGAAAAATCCATTTCCTCTGCGAAGTTGTTTGGATCTAAGTTGTCTGCTGAGTCGGAGGCGGTAAATGGACTGTGATTAGTATTGAATAGGTATCCAGAAGTTGGATTGAGGTACTGAGGCAGGTCTTCAAAAGTATGGTAGCTTCTCCAGTAGGTTTCTTGGGTATTTCCGGGGACGGTTTCTGTGTACTCGTATTTTGGGTTACGAATCGGTAGAAGTGCATTGCTTACATAAAATACCGTATCGTATTTGTCCGCATAGACTGTATTAAAACTCGTCAATTGAACGCTTTCCATAGCGGCTTTCCATTCTGAGAAGTTATGAGCCTTATTCATTCGCCACCATTGCTCAGGAGCCCCGATCCGATCTAGGGCGCCTAGTTTTATAGAAAACGTACCATTTTCGGTGACTAAAGTGGGGCCATAGATACTTTTCCATACTTTTTTTGGAACTGGCAAGGTAATGAAGTTCCAAAGTTTGACCTTAAGCCAGATAGTCCGCTCCTCAAGTTCAAGCCATTCCTCGTCCACTTTATATTGACCGGGGTTTTCCGGATTGATTTCTAATTGATAGGTGTCCAGCAAATCAGGAAAGTTTACCGTGTGAGCCCAACCCAAATGCTCATTGACACCATGAAAAATCATGGCTCCACCGGGGAATAATCCACCTAAGATGTTCCAACCTTCTTCGGAGTGAAGATGCGCCTCATACCAGGAAACTGGCCCCTCCAGTGGTTGGTGAGAGTTGATAGCCAGAAAGTTTTCCCCTGATTCTGTTCGGGAAGAGTGAATCGCAATTGCATTGGAGCCTTTTGGATTGGGGTCTGGGAGCACTTTTCCCGCTTTGCCGTTTACAATTTGTTGGACTGCCCGATCAGCACCTGACATTTGAGCCAAGGACAGAATGTAGGCGGAGGTAATATCCAATGGGTTCACAGGAAAAGCTCCGGAACACAAAACTTCTTTGGAATGACTCTCAGCGTAGTCATTCATCCCAGCTGCGTAGCCTTCGAGTACGGCTTTGAATTCCTCCGAAAAGCTTTCCTCATACTTTTCCTTGGCAATCTTTTGAGTTTCCAGTAGCTGTACAAAGAAATCAACTGCAGCACCTTCTTCTCCATAAACTCTCCCCACAAGACCTTTTCCTGCAAGCAGCGTCTTTTGAATGGTCTCGAAATCATCTTCAGCATGAGCCCAGGCCAAACCATATGCTACATCTGCATCCCTTTCACCAAAAATATGAGGTACTCCAAATTCATCTCTGGCAATTTCAACTTTTGAGGTATCCCAACCTGATGGTTGTAAAACACTTTGGCAGGACTGGATGGCAAGAACTGCAAGAAGTACAAAAAAAGATTTTTTCATATGTTTATTATTGCCATTTAATGGTCATATGGAATCTCGCAATTATAATCAACCCTCTGTTTGACGGGTACCTTGTGCTCGATTTCATAGGTTTGATTTTGGAATCGGAATTAGCGGTTTATTTTTTGAATTTTCAAAATAGAAAATATGACTATTCGTGATGTTGCACGTATGGGTAGACAGCCGCAATAATGAGTCT
>NZ_JAPEIB010000058.1:0-14318 GCF_028823735.1 Algoriphagus sp. NF | reverse complement strand
AATAGACATGTGTGGCTATTTCATTGGCTTCCTGTCGAACATACCCCTCAGTAAAGATGGTATCATTCAAGATAATGTGATCACTGCGTTGGGCGAACGCTGTGCGCTGAGTAAGTATAGACAGGCAAATGGCACACAGAAGAAGAAAAAGATTTTTTTTCATAAAGGCTTTAATAGGGGCTAAAATTGAAGAATTAGGAATAACTCTGGCAAATAAAAACAAAGTCAAACGAAATAAAAAGGTAAAAATTTAAAATAAAAAAATTAAAAGATTTTGAGGATAAATTATCAGTAATTCATTTAATAAATCAGAATCTTGGAAAGTATGGAGTTTAAAATAATATACTTTTAAATGAGTCTATCCTGAAATAAAATACTCCTATCAAGGACATATATAGGTCATAGAAAAATTATATTTTAAATCTCATCTTTATCCACAACATTTGAATCACAGCCCCGTAAGATACTTGACTAAACCAATAAATTAAATAAAAATGAAAACTTTAATTCCGTTTACGAAGAAAATTTGGGCTGTTGCAGCACTTCTGTTTTTGGGCCTTGGAACGCTTCAGGCGGAGACCAATTCCCATGAGACAAATCTAGAGAGACCCTTGAAGGTTGAAGAAATTTCAATTGAGATTTCCGAACGAATTCCTACTATCATTCTGGTAGATAAAAATCTAGATATTGTCGCTCAATTTTATGGAAATACCGAGGAAGTAAAGCTGAAGTTCAAAGACACCTTCCAAAAGAGTGAGAAATTAATCGAACATAATGGACAGAAAATATATCTATTGACAAACTAATCAATTCAATAAAAAGTAATCGAAATCAGCGGCATTCCCATGTCGCTGATTTTTTTATTTCCAATTAATCTGAAAATCTCTTTTTAAGTTTCAAATCCTTACATAAAGGTTTCTTTTTTGTCATTTCCCAAGAGTGGTCCATCTCGGAAAACTCATTATTTTTATCAAAATCCTACCAATCATGAGCCTACAGGAAATCCAAGGAGAACTGCAAGAGCTAGAACTGCAGATGAACAAGGTTTCACTATCATTTTCAGATCTTCTATGTCATATACATCCAGAAAACAGGATTTCCGCAGAGAATTTACTTCACTACCTAGTTTTGAGGAGCAATGACATTCAAAACCTTCAAAATGAACTGCATTCGGTGGGATTATCATCGCTTGCATCCTGCGAAAGTCATACACTTCATCAAATCCAAGTGACTTTGGAGCGATTGGGTATAAAATCCGGAACAGTAGCAAAAAGCACTTCGGAATTTGGAGAGAACAAAATCAAAAACTCCAGTAAGCACCTATTTGGGAAGCCGCAAAAAAAGTGGTTGTCTGCAGTGATGGTCACCTTTGATTCCTCATTTCTTTCTCAGCAAGAGTTGATTGAAGAACTACTAAAAAGCGGAATGAGTGTAGCAAGAATTAATTGTGCACATAATCAGGAGTCCGTATGGCTTTCAATGATTCAGGCGATCAGAAGGGCAGAAAAAAACACGGGACTATCCTGTAAAATTCATATTGACTTAGCCGGTCCGAAAATCCGTACTGTTCTACTTAAGAAAGGTAGAAAAAAAGGTAAGGTTGAATTAAAAATCGGACAAAAATTCTGGCTGAGTGAGACTGAGAATGGTTTTGAAAAAGATGATTTGGTAGTAAGCCCAAATGAATCAAATATTATTGAATCATTGAAAATAGGAGAAAGAGTTCTCTTTGATGATGGTATGATTTTATGTTTGGTCAAGAGTACTGATGATAATAAGGCACTTTTAGAAGTTGTCAGGATTTCTTCAAAAAAACCATTTTTGAAAGCCGAAAAGGGGATAAATTTCCCAGACACGAAATTAAATACCCCTTCCCTTACAGCTTATGATCGCACATGTCTGCCTTTTGTTGTATCCGAAGCAGATACGGTGGGTTTTTCATTTGTTCGTTCACCGGAAGATATACAACAGCTTCGTGCTGAGATGAGTCAAATTTCCAATTCTTATCCTTCGGTCATCTTAAAAATTGAAACAGCTGAATCTGTCAGAAACTTCCCATCCCTTCTTCTTGAAGGTATGAAGGATTTAAGTTTTGGAGTTATGATTGCGAGAGGTGACCTAGCGGTAGAAATCGGGTTTGAACGATTGGTAGAGATTCAAGAAGAAATATCTTGGCTCTGCGAGGCCGCACATGTTCCGGTAATTTGGGCCACTCAGGTATTAGAAAGTTTACACAAATCAGGTTTGGCCACACGGGCAGAAATAACTGATGCCGGGCGAGCAGCGATGGCCGAATGCATAATGGTGAATAAAGGTGCTCATACTTTGGAAGTTTTAAAATCCTTAAGGGAAATCGCGAAAAGGAGTCAAGGTCACCGCAGAAAAAATAGATTGTTATTCAGGCCATTGGGAGTTGCAAAATCCTTCTTTAATAAGGAATAAATTCGGACTAAATGGATTACTGACCCTTATCCAAAATTGCAGGCAGAATTTTCAGCTTTCCAGATAAGCGTTTGGTTCATCAACTCACTAGAGGGAATTCCACCTTCGCCTGAGCCTAAATAACCCAATTCATTTCCATTGCAGTCATAGACTAAAAAAACTGAAAGGCAAAAAGGACAGCAGTTTCCGAAAATAAAAGCTTTGCCTCCTTGGTAATCCGCTGCTAAGACGTACTGATATTGAGCAAACTCCCCTTCTCCACCGAATTCCTTTATTTTCTCTTTAAACCAAGGAAGATCTGAAATCTCATCATTTCCACAGACTGGAAATCTATCCTCGTCTTGACAAGCGCCGAGCATCAATAATATCAATAAGGACAAGAATAGTAGTTTTTTCATGGAAAGAATATAGCTAGTAATCAAAGGTGATATGACACTGAGACGAATCAACAATATAAATAGCTACAAGTAAGAAAAAAGATTTGACAAAGAATTCAGGGAAGTAGCCATTCATCAACTCCTAATTTGAAGAAGAAAATTTGTTTTCTCTTTTTTTAAATGGATTTTTGGAGCGATGAACCCAAGCCACGACCTAGACGCAGTCGCGTTAAATTTCTCTCCAAACGACCTATTATTACTGAATCTAGCTCTTGCTTTGATTATGTATGGGGTTGCTTTGGACTTGAGGGTTGAGGATTTCAAATATTTAATCAAAAACCCAAAAGCCTTTTTTCTGGGTGTCTTCTCCCAATTCCTTTTACTTCCTGCGCTTACGTTATTGCTCATTTATGTAATGAGACCTCCTGCTTCTGTATCTCTGGGGATGTTTCTAGTAGCTGCATGTCCTGGAGGAAATGTATCCAATTTCCTAAGTAATCTAGCGAAAGGAAATACGGCCTTATCGGTCAGCCTAACAGGTTTCTCAACGATTGGCTCTATTTTTCTTACGCCTATAAACTTTGCACTTTGGGCTGGTTTTTATGGTCCTACACGAGAGTTGCTTCGAGAAATCAGTCTTGATATTTCAGAAGTATTCCTGACCGTATCCTTGATATTGGGGATACCACTTGTACTGGGAATTTTGACAAGAAACTTCTATCCCCAACTGGCAGCTCGCGCAAAAATGATCCTTCAACCCTTGAGCATTTTGATATTTGCAGCCTTTGTGGTTGTGGCATTTATGGGAAATCTGGACATATTTCTTGAATACATTTCGGTCATCTTCCTTTGGGTTCTGGCTCACAATGCAGTGGCACTTTCAGCTGGTTTTTTTACTGGTTTTTTTGGAAAACTTCCATTTCCAGATATAAAAACACTCAGCATCGAAACAGGTATACAAAATTCCGGCTTGGGCTTAGTTTTAATTTTCACTTACTTTGACGGACTCGGAGGGATGGCCATTATTACCGCACTTTGGGGTATTTGGCATTTGATTTCGGGAATGGCCTTGGCCTTAAGTTTGAAAAATATCAAATGAAGAACCTGTTTAACTGGATCCTTCGGCTTTTAGTCAAAATTGCTCTCCACCTTTTTTACAGGAGAATTTATGTGAAGGGAAAGGAAAATATTCCTAAAAACCGTCCAATCATCCTAGTAGCCAATCATCAAAATGCACTGATTGATCCCCTTCTCCTTGCCACACATACCAGATTGAACCCTTGGTTTTTGACACGGGCATCAGTTTTCAAAAAACCATTCATCGCCAAAATTCTTCACTTTATCCGCATGCTTCCCGTGTATCGGGTTCGGGATGGTTTTTCTACCATTCAGCAAAATCAAAAAACATTCGAGGCAACTTTTGAAGTGCTCCGAAGAAATGGAACCGTCATCATTTTCGCAGAAGGTACGCATAGCCATGTGCGCAACTTAAGACCACTAAGCAAGGGCTTCACCCGGATGGCATTTGGACTGAAGGAGAAGTATCCTGAATCAGAGCCGGTCATTTTGCCAGTGGCCATGGAATTCAGCGCTCACAAGCGAAGTGGCTCAACGGTGAGAATAACCTTTGGAAATCCCATTCCGGTAGATCTTCCTCCATCCAAGTCCGGCCTGCTTACCAAGAAAGTAGAGCAATCACTTCGAGAGATGGTTGTATTGATTCCTGAAGATAATTATGAGAAAAACCTTCAAAATCTTATTGATGCAGAGGTAGATCTTACTATAAAACAAGGAGTTAGTGATTATTTGGAAAAAGGTATAATCGACTATCAATACGAAAGCCCTTCCGGCCTTCGCAATAAATTGATGAAACTCTTCCACTTGCCTTTGTATTGGATTTGGCTATGGATAAAACCTAAAATAGATGACCATGTCTTTTATGCCACTTTCAAGTTTTTAATAGGCTTCTTTTTGGGGCCTTTATGGTACTTTTTGATGATTTGGGCGATTTTCGAAAGTGGTCAAGCAGCTTGGGCTTTGACTTTTTTCATCATGGCTATTATCAGTTTGTTTTGGAATAAAACCCCTCAAGAATAAGCCTTTCCTTACCAAATAAAATTTGGCAGGAATGTGTAACTTTGAGGAAAGAATAGGAAACCCAAAATATAAAAACCATGACAGAAGATTTCTTGCCAATCAATGGCACCGACTATGTCGAACTTTATGTGGGAAATGCTAAGCAATCTGCTCTTTTCTACCAATATGCCTTCGGATTCGAACTCATCGCCTATGCTGGACCGGAAACAGGAATCCGAGATCGTGCTTCGTATGTATTGAAGCAGGATAAGATCAGACTAGTACTCACTTCTCCTATGGTAGCAGACCATCCAATCTCACAGCACATCCAAAAGCATGGGGACGGAGTAAAAGTCCTGGCTCTTTGGGTGGATGATGCTGCTAAGTCTTGGTATGAGACTACTTCAAGAGGTGCAGAATCAGTAGCTGAGCCCAAAACCATCACCGATGAGTTTGGTGAGGTAAAAGTAGCTTCCATCAAAACTTATGGAGATACCATCCATACTTTCGTAGAGCGAAAAAATTATAAAGGTATATTTCTTCCAGGCTACAAACCCAGAAAAAGCACTTATCAATCAACTTCAATAGGTCTAAAATACATCGACCACTGCGTAGGTAATGTGGAGTTGGGTGAAATGAACAAGTGGGTTGATTTTTATGAAAATGTGATGGGCTTCAAATTGCTGATCACTTTTGATGATAAGGATATCTCCACGGAATATTCTGCTTTGATGTCCAAGGTAGTCTCCAATGGAAATGGCTACATCAAGTTTCCTATCAACGAACCTGCTGAAGGAAAGAAAAAGTCACAAATCGAAGAATACCTTGATTTCTACAATGGAGCTGGCGTACAGCACATGGCCATCGCCACGGATGATATCATACACACAGTGAGTGAGCTGAGAAAACGAGGAGTTGAATTCCTTGAGGTTCCTTCCACCTACTACGACGATTTACTGGATCGCGTAGGCACCATAGATGAAGACCTTCAACCCTTAAAGGACCTCAATATTCTTGTAGACCGAGATGATGAAGGTTACCTCCTTCAGATATTTACTAAGCCACTCCAAGATAGGCCTACCCTATTCATTGAAATAATTCAGCGAAAAGGTGCCACATCTTTTGGAAAAGGAAATTTCAAAGCACTCTTCGAAGCCATCGAACGAGAGCAAGAACTCCGAGGAAATTTATAAGATTTGAGCCGACCATTGGTCGGCTTTTTTTATATTTAAAAAAGCTGATCAATTATGAAAAAATTACTCTCTCTGGGTGGCACCTTAGTGAAAGGTGGCATTTTTTTCTTACTCCCGCTTGTTCTTTTCGTAGTAATTCTGGAAAAGGCAGTACAAATCATTCGACCACTCAGTGATTTCATGAGAAAAAGTTTAGGACTGGCAAATAATCAAGTTATTACTCCCTTTATATTTTCAGTTCTTGTCGTGCTTTTTTGCTGCCTAATTGCAGGGATAATTGCCAAAAGAGGCCTAGGAAAAAAAATGATGTCATGGATCGAAAACAACGTTTTGGTTTTATTTCCAGGATATAAATTAATCAAAACTACCTTCGAGCAACGGGCAGGAATTCGGGAAAACCATGATTTCCCGGTAGTATTGGTTCCAATTGACGGATGGATGCTGGCTTATATCGTAGAGGAATTAGAAGATAATCAGGTTGTTGTATTCGTTCCTTCTGCTCCAGACCCATGGAGTGGAAATTTGGTGATTTTTGATCGGGAGAAGGTCAAGCACACCAAGCTAACCAAAGCCGATGTATCAAAAATGTCCAGAACTCTAGGAGTTGGAAGTAGGGAGATTTTAAAGAAAAAATTCTAAATCCTCATAGAATTCAGCTTCCTAATCGTTTTAATGAAAGTCAAACCAGAGCGAAACTGGATTCAAGTTTGACTGACTTTCATTTGCAATCTCCTTAGATGAGTTGGGTTGCAATGACTGCTGGCTTGGCTGAAACATAAACTGGAAGCTCAAGTCCGAATTCTCAACCCTTTCGTCACTTTGGCTGCTTGGAGTGAACTTCAAGACCGATTCCGCAACCATTGTAGAAACTCGCACAGAAACAGCTGTAAAATCAAGCTTCAGGCTCTCAAAAGATTCGACTTCTAGGTTTGAACTAGTCAGCTGATTGGTTTTCAAGTCAATTTCTCCAAACTCCTTGATCTTATTTTGCCAGGAAGCATTTTCCAAACGGTCCTCCTCAATATCAAATTTTAAACCGAGTGATTTACTAGTAAGTGCATTTGAACTCTCTGCCTCTAGCTTCAATCTACCATCTCCAAAAATCGTCCAGGTAAGCACGATGGATTCCGGTAAATAGAATGATTTGACCTGTATCGAACCGTCCTTATTTCTCTTCCAACTGTAGGAGTCAAAAGCACTTTCGATGCCTTCTAATTCGGGAATCTGAGCGAAAGAAAGAACATGCATCCCAACCTTCACTTTTTCGAGCCCTCCGGATGCTTTAGCGAATACAAAGATCTTATCCTCAACTCGTATTTGTAGATCGATGGTTGATTCACGAACGACAATCGTTGACTTTTTAATGTCTTCCGAACCGCTCGAAAATGGGATTACAAAAAGACTGTTCCAAATGATCAGAAATGTAAAAACAGAGTTTGTAAACATATTGGGGTGATGAGAATGCTAAAGTACTTTTTTCTTGATGAATTAGAAACCAAAATGTCTTGTAACAATAACCGGGCCTCTAGAAAATCGATTTGCAAGAAGAAGGTTTATTTTAGGAATGGATTTAAGGAGATTAAATGGCATTTTTTGACATTTTACATATCTTAGAATCGCACAAATAATTTTTAAAGAAATGACTACGATAGACCCTGCAATCTTAGTAAAAGCCCAAAGCTGGCTTCAAGGAAATGTTGATGAAGAAACCAAAGCGGCCATACGAAAACTTCAAGACGAAGATCCTAAAGAATTTATAGACTCTTTTTATCAGGATCTGGAATTTGGGACCGGTGGACTCCGAGGATTGATGGGCGTCGGCACCAACCGAATGAATGTCTACACCGTGGCTATGGCCACACAAGGGCTTGCTAATTACCTTTTAGCATCTTTTCCCCATGACTCCATCAGCGTGGCCATCACTCACGACAGCCGAATCAATAACACTCTTTTTGCAAAAACCACAGCGGATGTGTTCACTGCCAATGGCATCAAGGTATATTACTTCCGCGAAATGCGACCTACTCCCATGCTTTCATTTGCAGTAAGGCATTTTGGATGCAAAAGTGGTGTCATGATCACTGCCTCTCACAACCCCAAGGAGTACAATGGATACAAAGCCTACTGGGAAGATGGAGCTCAAGTAGTCGCTCCACATGACAAAAACATCATCACTGAGGTACAAAAAATCACCTCTTTTGATCTCGTTAATTGGGATAAAAATGATGACTTGATCGAATATATCGAAGAGGATTTTGACCAAATCTATTTGGATAAAGTAAAAGGCCTTAGTCTGGAACCATCAGCTATTCAAAAGCAGAAGGATATGCCGATAGTTTTCTCTCCTATCCATGGAGCTTCCGGGAAAATGGTACCCGAAGCTTTGGCGGCATTTGGTTTTGAAAATATCCATGTTGTCAAGGAGCAAGCAGAGCCGGATGGCACCTTTCCAACCGTGATCTACCCAAATCCAGAAGAAGCAGAAGCCTTGGCCATGTCAATTGAACTTGGGAAAAAAGTAAAAGCAGAACTGATTTTGGCATGCGACCCGGATGGTGATCGCTACGCAGCCGTTGTCCCAAATGAAGAAGGCGAGTTTGAATTGCTAAATGGAAATCAAACAGGCACCCTTCTCACCTATTATCTCCTCAGCAAGTGGAAAGAAGCAGGAAAGTTGAACGGAAAGCAGTTTATGGTCAATACCATCGTAACTACTGAGTTGATCAATCGCATTGCTGAGGGATTTGGAGTGAAATGCTTCAATGTATTGACCGGATTTAAAAATATCGCAGCAATCATTCGCGATCTCGAGGGAAAAGAAACCTTCATTGGAGGCGGAGAGGAATCCTATGGTTATTTGGTGGGAGATTTTGTCCGTGACAAAGACGGCGTAAGTGCTTGTGCCATGGTCGCAGAGGCAATTGCCTATTACAAAACGCAGGGAAAAACCGTTTTTGAAGTCTTGGCGGAAGTTTATCAGCAATTCGGTTTTTACAAAGAATCATTGATTTCTATCACCAAAAAGGGTAAAGACGGCGCAGAACAGATTCAGGCTTTGATGATGGACTTCAGAACCAATCCTCCCAAAACCATGGATGGAATAGCCGTAGAAACCATCTATGATGTCAAGGAAGGCACAATTCAGCATGTCAAGAGCGGTAAAAAAGAAAAACTTGATTTGGACTCTTCGAATGTAATGCAATTCTATTTGGAAGATGGTAGTAAAATATCTGCAAGACCTTCTGGAACAGAGCCAAAAATCAAATACTATTTCTCAGTCAGTGCACCTTTAGAAAATGTATCTGACTATCGGAAAGTGGAGCAGGAATTAACGAAAAGGCTTGAAGGACTGAAACAGTATTTCTCATAAAACTAGCAAAAGCAGGATATCAAAATCCCGCTTTTTTTATACCCTTTGCCAAAGGACATCAGTAAAGTAATCTTCCGTATCATTAAAAAAGTCAATAACCTTAAAGCCAGCATTTGCTGCAAGAGACTGAATTTCACTGATTCCATACTTCCTACTTGTCTCTGTCCAAATGGGTTCAAAAGCCTCAAAAGAAACGATTTTTCCAGCTTCGGAGAAGGTAACCTGCTGATTTTCTAAGGAAACTAAATAGCTGCGACATTCACCGGTAATCGGGTTATAAGTCGGCCAATGCTTAAAGTTATTTCGATCAAAGTTTGCAGATAACTCCCGATTGATTCGATCCAAAAGATTGAAATTAAATTCCTTCGTCACTCCGTGAGAGTCATTATAAGCCTTCAAGATTATTTCCGGGTCTTTCTTTAAGTCGATACCCAGTAATAGCCAATCGTGCGTTTGACATCCAGCAGCAATTTGGTCCAGAATATCCTTCGCTTCATCAAGGTCAAAATTTCCAATATTCGATCCCAAAAAAAGAATAAGGGTAGGCTTTCCATTCTCCCAAGGCCTCAATTTCATTGCCTCTCTGTAAGAAGATTGAAGTGGCTTTATATCGATACCAGGAAGCTCACGAAGTGTCTTTTCTTCTAATTCCTTGAGTACCGAACCGGAAAAATCAACCGGAAAGTACGTGAAATTGACATCAGGTTTAGATTTGAGGTATCGGAGCAAAATCCGAGTTTTCAATCCATCACCGGCACCAAGTTCCACCAAATTAAAATCATGTGTCACTTTGAGAATTACTGAAAAAATGGCTTCATGCTGTCTTTCCAAAATTTCAAACTCCTTTCTGGTTAGGTAATATTCCGGAAGGGACATGATTTTTTGAAAGAGCTTATCCCCTTTTTCATCATAGAAGTATTTGGAAGACAGCCGCTTTGGATATTGATTAAGCCCTGAAAGCACTTCGCTCAGGAATGCATTTTTCTTAGAATCGGAATCAGTCATTTTTTAAAGGGATTTGGCAAGGCGAATGCCCATAAACTGCCATCTAAATTGTGGGTGGAAAAAATTTCTGTAAGTAGGTCGAGAGTGATTCTCGGAGGTAGCGACAGAAGCACCGCGTAAAACCATCTGGTTGACCATAAATTTACCATTGTACTCTCCCAAAGCACCTGGAGCAATACTAAACCCGGGATAAGGCAAATAGGCCGAATTGGTCCATTCCCAGCGTTTTCCCCAAGAAAATTCAGATTGGGCTACTTCCCATTCAAACTCCGTGGGTAGTCTCGCTCCTTTCCATGCCGCAAAAGCGGATGCCTCATAAAAGTTGACATGTGCTAAGCTTGCTTCAAGGTCAAGGTCTTTGCGACCTGCAAGGGTGTAATAAGTCCATTTTCCATCCACTTCTTCCCAATAAAGAGGAGCTTTTTGGGATTGATTTTGAACCCATGACCATCCTTCATCATGCCAATACCTAGATTCTTCATAAGCTCCAGATTCCATAAACTCCAAATATTCCCCATTTGTGACTAAGGAAGAGGCGATAGAAAATGGTTCTAAGAATACCCGATGCGCCCTTAGCTCATTGTCAAAGCAAAAATCATTACCACTATAACCGATTTGGTAGATTCCCTCCTTCACATCGATCCAATGACTTTTAGCTTCAGTACTATATTCCTGAATATCCATGACTGCAGGGTCAAGAGGATTGTGCCAAAGGGAATATTTCAAATCCGTGATCAGAAGTTCCTGATGCTGCTGCTCATGATTGAGTCCCAAGGTGATGAGTTTCACCACCTCTTCCTTAGCATCCTGGATTAATTGAGACATCGCTTCATCCACATACGCTCGGTATTCAAAGACTTCACTGACAGCAGGCCTAGTCATGAGACCGCGCTGGTTTCTCGCCGTCCTTCTGCCCATGGCATTATAGTAGGAATTGAAAAGGAAATTAAACTGTGGGTGTTTTACCTGATATCCTTTTAGATAATTAACCAAAATAAACTGCTCAAAAAACCAAGTGGTGTGAGCGAGGTGCCATTTCGGAGGGCTCACTTCCTCTGATGCCTGCAGGCTAAAATCTTCAATAAGGAGGTTTTTACATAGATTTACAGAATGGGAGCGTACCGATTGATACTGCTTCAAAAGACTCATGAATCAAAAATTAGTAAGTCTTAAATTTATAAAATCATCCCTCCTTTCCCAAATGAATCAGAGCCTCTCCCACGTTAATTACTGGTAAATTATTTAAGCCAATGATATGGCCATCAGAAGGAGCTTTGACTGGGATTTTAATTTGGCCGTAAGGATCAGTAATCCTTGCTAATATCTGTCCCTTTTTTACTTGATCCCCTGCTTTCACAGAGGCATTAAAAATTCCCGATGATTTTGCTCTGATCCAGGAAGATTCCTTCAGAACGATAGTGTCTCTCCTTTCGGGGTTTTCCCCAATCATACCAAGATGATGAAGAATTCGTTTAGTACCAGCAACACCTTCATCCGTTGATAATTCGTCGATTCGCATGGATTCCCCTCCTTCAAATACAATCAGTTGCTTTCCGGCCGAATAAGCGGTTTTTCGAAAAGACTTATCAATCAATTTCGAATTGACTACATAATAGGTCCCAAATACCTCAGCTAATTTCCGGGCCTTTTTATCCTTAAAATCTACCCGAACCTGTGGTTGATTGGCTAGCATTCGTCCCCCTGTGTGAAAATCTATCCCCAAATCAATCTGAGGAATAATCTCTTCGCTCAATATGTAGGCAATTTGCCCCGCAAGGGAGCCTTTTTTGCTTCCAGGGAAGCTTCTGTTTAGATCTCGTCCATCAGGAAAAGTTCTGCTATTTGATAGAAAACCATAAATATTGACCAAGGGAATGATGATGACAGTACCCAAAAGCAAGTCCAGGCCGGCATCAATTTCATCCAAAATCCTTCTAGCAGTCACTATCCCATTGATCTCGTCACCATGTACTCCACCTGTGATTAAAACCACAGGACCAGGCTCTTTCGCAGACCTTATAAAGATCGGAAGGTCAATCAGCGTATGAGTAGGAAGCTTTGCGATTGAGATTTCTATGTTGACAGATTGGCCAGGTCGGATCTTAACTCCGTTAATACTTAATTCTTTCATAAATCCTCTTGGGAATTCGGTTCTATTTTCATTAAAAAACTTTTTCTTTGTAGAGATACAGCCCATGAATATACAAGAAAACACGTCGCTAAAACCATACAATACTTTTGGCATAGACGCAAAAGCAAGATTTTTTACAAAAGTCTCAGGACTCGCGGAATTAAAAGAGGCCCTTCTTTTTGCAGAGGCTCAAACTATCCCCATTCTTATCCTAGGCGGAGGAAGTAATATCCTTCTGACACAGGATTTTATGGGCTTGGTGATCAAGTTGGAGCTTAAAGGGATTAAGGTAGTAGAAGAGGATTCCGAAAAAGTACTTGTATCAGTTGGTGCTGGTGAAAACTGGCATGAATTTGTTCTTTATGCAATTGCTCAAAATTGGGCAGGAATAGAAAATCTTTCACTCATTCCGGGAACAGTAGGCGCCTCCCCGATGCAAAATATCGGTGCTTACGGTGTTGAAATCCAACAAGTGTTTCATCACCTGAGAGCCTTAAATCGAAAAACCTTAGAACTAGAAACCTTTTCTGCAGAAGAATGTCAATTTGGCTATCGGGAAAGTGTCTTCAAGCATAGACTTAAAGACAAGTATATTATTTGTGAGGTCGTCTTTCAACTTTCGAAAATTCCTTTGATCAATATCAGCTATGGAGCTATAAAGGATACTTTAGTAGAAATGAAAGCTGAGAACCCTGGAATTAAGGAGGTATCTGATGCAGTTATTGCCATTCGTCAGTCCAAACTTCCCAATCCAGCTGAAATAGGCAATGCGGGATCGTTTTTTAAAAACCCAACTATTTCAGAATATGCTTTTGAAAAGCTAAAAGATCAATTCCCCGAAATCCCGGGCTACAAGGTGGATGAGGGCATTAAAGTCCCTGCTGCTTGGCTCATCGATCAGGCTGGTTGGAAAGGCTTTAGGCGAAATGACATTGGTGTCCACAACAAACAGGCTTTGGTTTTGGTCAATTTTGGAAAAGGAAAAGGAAAAGAAATTCAAAAACTCTCCCGAGAGATTCAACAAAGTGTGGAAGAAAAGTTCGGAATTAATTTAAGTCCTGAAGTCAATTTTATTTAAATCAGAGGATCATGCACCGCTAATTCCTTATGATAACGGTCCACCTGAACCCCAAACTTTCGTAAGAAATCAACGCCTTCATCACTTCCAATTCCCTTGTACTCTGCGTAGGAAAATAGGTATACCACTTTGGCTATACCCATAGAGAAAATAATCCTCGCACATGGAAGACAGGGAGCAAGTGTCACATAAAGAGTGGACCCTTCTACAGAGGTATTATTTTTAACTGCATATAAAATCGCATTTTGCTCGGCGTGCAGGGCAAGCGAGCAGCTCCCTTTACTGTCTCGTGCACATCCGGTATCAGGAAATTCCAAATCACAGTTGTGCGTACCAGCCGGTGGCCCATTGTATCCAATAGAAATAATTCTCGTATCTTTTGTCAAGACGGCACCCACATGCTTTTTGATGCAATGAGAACGCTTTGCCAAGTTGACGGCCAACTCCATAAAAATATCATCAAAATCAGGTCTGCTCATGTCGCGAAATTTCTCCAAAATTAGTTATACATTTTAGGTAGGAAAATAAGATTTCAAATTCCTTACATAAAATGCCAAAATTGGTTTAGGATTTGTGATTTGATTGAAATGTAAATATGACTCTTCGGAATCCTACACGTAGCCAAATATTCTTAGACAGCTAGTGA